>JBGAJT010000198.1:0-6809 GCA_044224785.1 Candidatus Nanopelagicales bacterium
AACGGGCACGTGGGCAAGCAGCACCGCTTGCGTGGCATCTGCGCCAAGGTGGTGGTGCCGGGCACCATCACCACCGGCGACGAGATCGTGAAGCTGCACTGACCGTCCCGCCGGCCACGCCGAACGACGACGGCGCGGTCCGGGGCGGAGGCGTCAGCGGGGGGTGCCGGGGCAGTAGAGGCGCATCTTCGCGTCGGTGGTGCGGACCAGCTCGTGCTCGGTGAGCGGGCGGCCGCAGACGGCGCACGGGGTCGAGGGCAGGGAGTCGGGAACCTGCGTGTCGGGGGCGCGGTCGCCGACCTGCGCCGGCCCGAGGAACTTGCGGGTGAACCGGTTCAGCCGCGTGGTGATCGCCCACGCCAGACCGGACGGTGCGGTGTCGTCGTCGGCGCTCGCGTCGGCCGCACCGGCAGCCCCGTGCTCCGCCTGGACCTCATCGGCCGGGACGCCACCGTCGACCTGGGCCGGTTCGGTCTCCGTCGCCTGCGGCTGCACGGCCCCGGGCTGCACGGCCTCGGGCTGCGCAGCATCGGGCGACCCGGGCTCGGGATCCTGGTCCTCGGCCATCCTCACAGCCCGCCGATGAGCGGTGCGAGGACCACCTTGACGATCATCGCGACCGGGTACACCAGGGCGTAGCCGAGGTTCACGCGCGGGTCGGCCGCGGTGATGTCGTTGGAGTAGGCGAGCACGGCGGGCTGGGTCTGGGTGCCGGACATGACGCCGGCCAGGGTCGCGCCGTAGGTGCGGCTCAGCCGACGGGTGAGCAGCAGGCCGAAGCCGACGAGCACCGTGACGAACGCGCCGAGCAGCAGCAGCTTGAGGCCGTAGTCGCCGGTGAGCGCCTTCACGAACGCCGCGCCCGCGTTGGAGCCGGCGTAGGCGAGGAACATGAGCATGCCGAGCTGGCTCAGGGTCGCCGACACCGAGTACGGCAGCGACCACAGCACCGGGCCGGTGCGCTGCAGGCGGCCGACGATGAGGCCGACCAGCAGCGGCCCGCCGGCGATGCCGAGCGAGACCGAGCCGCCGTCGGGCAGCGGGATCGTGATGAGGCCGACGAGCAGGCCCAGCGCGATGCCGAGGAACAGGCCGACGGGGTTGATGTCGGTCGCCTCGCGCTCGGAGTCGCCGAGCAGCTCGGCGGTGTCGGCGATGCGCTCGGGCGGGCCGACGATGCGCATCCGGTCACCGAGGGCCAGCACGAGGTCGTCGTGGGCGAGCAGGTCGACGTCGCCGCGGCGGACGCGGGTCGCGGTGACGCCGTACTGCCCGGGCAGGTCGAGGTCGCCGAGATGCCGACCGGCGACGGAGCGGTTGGAGACGGCGATGCGCCGGTAGTCCAGCGACGAGCGGTCGGCCACCAGCCGGACGCTGGAGCGGTGCCCGAGGTCGCCGATGACGTCGTGCACGATCGAGCCCTCGCCGACGACGGTGAGGATGTCACCGCGCTGCGGCGCGTAGTCGCCCATCGGCAGGTCGAGGTGGCCGGGGTGGCCCGGCTCGTCGCCGACCATGAGGCGTGAGAACTTCACGTGGCCGCCGTAGCGCGCGGTGAGCGCGTCGATGCTCGGCAGGCCGTCGCGCTCGATGCGCACGGTCGCGCGCTCGAGCTTGGGCGGCGGCGCGGTCCGCTCGGTGATGTCGGGCGGCGAGGTGGTCCGCGCGGCGAGGAAGGCGGCGAGCATCATGCCGAGCACGCCGCCGAGGTAGGTCACCGAGTAGCCGACGATGGGCAGCTCGGACTTGAGCTGCGCGAGGCTCGCGGCGAGCGCAGGCGTGTTCGTGAGCGAGCCGGCGTAGACGCCGGAGAGAACCGGGCCGGACAGGCCGAGCAGGTGGCCGACACCGAGGGTCAGCGCGGCACCGCCGACGAGCAGCGCCAGCACGGTCGTGAGCACGCGACCGCCGGTGCGCAGCGCCGCGAAGAACGACGGACCCGCCGAGACGCCGATCGCGTAGGCGAAGAGCACGAGGCCGAACTGGCCGACGACCGCGGGCAGCTTGAGGCGCTCGTCATACGCCGACACCGCCAGCGCCAGGAAGAGCACTGCGGCAGGGCCGAGCGCGAACCGCTTGAGGGTGATCGCACCGATCGCGCTGCCGGCTGCGACCAGCAGCGCCAGCAGGACGAGCGGGTTGCTGGCGAGCAGATCTGCGAAGGCGCTCATGACACCGGCAACGGTACCCGCGCGGCACACCGCGACGGGCGACCCCGCGCCGCAGCGAGACCGGCGTCACGCGCACGCGGATCTGCCGCGCACGTTGCACGCGGATGTTGCGGGGTTACTGCAAGCAGGACGGGCCGAGCAGGGCCTTGAGGTCGGCGTAGAGCGCCGGCGACGGCGTGACCCGCAGGCCGTCGTCGAGGCGCACGACCGTGGTGCGCGGGCCGTTCTGGATCGCGAGCCGCACCTCGGTGACGCCGGGGTGCGCGGCGAGCGTCTCCTTGAACCGGTCGACCACCGGCGGGATGCACCGCGCGGCCGGCAGGTGCACGACGACCGGACCGGCCTCGCCGGTGGAGAGGTCGGGGACGCTGACCTCCATCGCGATGAACTTCGGCGCCTCCTCCTCGCTCTTGTCGAGGCGGCCCTTCACCAGCAGCACGGAGTCGGGCACGACGTGCGGGCCGACGAGCTGGTAGGTCTGCGGGAACACCATGACGTCGATCGAGGCCTCGAGGTCCTCCAGCGACGCGATCGCCCAGACGTTGCCCTGCTTGGTGACCTTGCGCTGGACGCTGGTGACCAGGCCGCCGACGGTGAGCACCCGGCCGTCGGCGACGTCCTCGCTGTGCAGCGCGGAGATCGGGGCGTCGGACGCCGCGGTGAGCACGTGCTCGACGCCGTTGAGCGGATGGTCGGACACGTAGAGGCCGAGCATCTCGCGCTCGTAGCCGAGCAGCGTGGCCTTCTCCCACTCCCCCGTCGGGATCGGCGGCGGCGCCCACGCGACGCTGCTGCCGTCGGCGGAGTCGTCGAGCCCGCCGAACAGCGAGTCCTGCCCGATGGCCTCGTTGCGCTTGATGTCGAGGATCGAGTCGATGCGCGCCTCGTGCACGAGGAGCAGACCCTTGCGGGCCTCGCCGAGGGAGTCGAAGGCGCCCGCCTTGATGAGCGACTCGACGACGCGCTTGTTGACGACCGCGATCGGGACCTTCTCGAGGAAGTCGTCGAAGCTGGAGAAGCGGCCCTTCGAGGTGCGCGCGTCGACCAGTCCGTCGACGACGTTGCCGCCGACGTTGCGCACCGCGGACAGGCCGAAGCGGATGTCGGTGCCCCGCGGGGTGTAGTCGGACTCCGACTCGTTGACGTCGGGCGGCAGGACCTTGATGCCCATGCGGCGGCACTCGTTGAGGTAGACCGCGGACTTGTCCTTGTCGTCCTTGACGCTCTGCAGCAGCGCGGCCATGTACTCGGCCGGGTAGTTCGCCTTGAGGTAGGCCGTCCAGTACGACACGAGGCCGTAGCCGGCGGTGTGCGCCTTGTTGAACGCGTAGTCGGAGAAGGGGACGAGGATGTCCCACAGCGTCTTGATGGCGGCGTCGCTGTAGCCGTTCGCGCGCATGCCGTCGCTGAAGGGGATGTACTCCTTGTCGAGGATCTCCTTCTTCTTCTTGCCCATCGCGCGGCGCAGCAGGTCAGCAGCCCCGAGGCTGTAGCCCGCGAGCTTCTGCGCGATCGCCATGACCTGCTCCTGGTAGACGATCAACCCGTAGGTGTCGCCCAGGATCTCCGAGAGCGGCTCGGCGAGCTCGGGATGGATCGGCTCGACCGGCTTGCGGCCGTTCTTGCGGTCGGCGTAGTCGTTGTGGGCGTTGGCGCCCATGGGACCCGGTCGGTAGAGCGCGAGGACGGCGGAGATGTCCTCGAAGTTGTCGGGCACCATCGAACGCAGCAGCGCGCGCATCGGGCCGCCGTCGAGCTGGAAGACGCCGAGGGTGTCGCCGCGGGCGAGCAGCTCGTAGGTCGGACGGTCGTCGAGCGTGAGGGTCTCGAGGACGACGGTCTCGCCGCGGTTGCTGTCGATGTTGCGCAGGCAGTCGTCGAGGACGGTGAGGTTGCGCAGCCCCAGGAAGTCCATCTTGAGCAGCCCGAGGGTCTCGCAGACCCCCATGTCGAACTGCGTGATGATCGCGCCGTCCTGCTCGCGCCGCCAGATCGGGATGACGTCGATGAGCGGCTCGGAGCAGAGGATGACGCCGGCGGCGTGCACACCCGGCTGGCGCTTGAGGCCCTCGAGCCCCTTCGCGGTGTCGACGACCTTGCGGACGTCGGCGTCGGACTCGTAGAGCGCCCGGAACTCCTGCGCCTCGTTGTAGCGCGCGTGGTTCTTGTCGAAGATGCCGTAGAGCGGGATGTCCTTGCCCATGACGGCCGGCGGCATCGCCTTGGTGATCCGCTCGCCGACGGCGAAGGGGTAGCCGAGGGCGCGGGCGGAGTCCTTGATCGCAGCCTTGGCCTTGATCGACCCGTAGGTGATGATCTGCGCGACGCGCTCCTCGCCGTAGCGCTCGGTGGCGTAGCGGATCATCTCGCCGCGGCGACGCTCGTCGAAGTCCATGTCGATGTCGGGCATCGACACGCGCTCGGGGTTGAGGAACCGCTCGAACAGCAGGCCGTGGGCGATCGGGTCGAGCTCGGTGATGCCCATCGCGTAGGCGATGAGCGCGCCCGCCGCCGATCCGCGGCCGGGGCCGACCCGGATGCCGACCTCCTTGGCGTGGCGGACGAGGTCGGCGGTGACGAGGAAGTAGCCCGGAAAGCCCATCTGGCAGATGACGCCGACCTCGTACTCGGCCTGCACGCGGTGGGTGTCGGGCACGCCGTCGGGGAAGCGGAGCGCCAGACCGCGCTCGACCTCCTTGACCAGCCAGGACTCCTCGGACTCGCCCTCGGGGACCGGGAAGCGCGGCATGAGGTTCGCGCCCTCGTTGAACGAGATGTCGCAGCGCTCGGCGATGAGCAGCGTGTTGTCGCACGCCTCGGGCAGCTCGCGCCAGACCTCGCGCATCTCCGCCGCGGACTTGAGGTAGAAGTCGCGGCCGTCGAACTTGAAGCGCTTCGGGTCGTCCATCGTCGTGCGGGTGCCGATGCACAGCAGCACGTCGTGCGACTCGGCGTCGCCCGGGTAGACGTAGTGCAGGTCGTTGGTGGCCAGCAGCGGGAGCTGCAGGGTCCGCGCGATCTTCAGGAGCTCCTCGCGGTGCCGGCGCTCGATGCCGAGGCCGTGGTCCATGAGCTCGCAGAAGAAGTTGTCCTTGCCCAGGATCTCCTGGAAGTCGGCCGCGGCGGCGAGCGCGCGGTCGTAGTTGCCGGCCTGCAGCCAGCGGTTGACCTCGCCGGAGGGGCAGCCGGTGGTGGCGATGATGCCCTTGCCGTAGGTCTGCAGCAGGTCGCGGTCGATGCGCGGCTTGCGGTAGAAGCCCTCGAGGCTGGACAGGCTCGAGAGCCGGAACAGGTTGTGCAGGCCCTCGGTGCTCTCGGCCCACATGGTCATGTGGGTGTAGGCCTGGCGACCCTTGGTGCTGGTCTCGCCGTCCTCGCTGGTGCCCTCGTCGTAGCCGCCGCCGAAGTCGAACGGCGAGCGCTCGAAGCGGCCCTGCGGCGCGTAGTAGCCCTCGATGCCGATGATCGGCTTGACCCCGGCGGCCTTGCCGCGCTTGTAGAAGTCGTAGGCGCCGTAGACGTTGCCGTGGTCGCTCATCGCGACCGCCGGCATCTCCAGCCGCGCCGCCTCCTTGAACAGGTCGTCGAGGCGGGCCGCGCCGTCGAGCATGGAGAACTCGGTGTGCACGTGCAGGTGCACGAACGAGTCGCTCGACATGCCCATCCCCTCGTACGCCGTGCCCGGTGGTCGGATGACCGGGAGCGCACCGGCCTGGCCGGTGGACGCTCCCGCGGACCCCTCGCCGCCGGGGGAAGTCGACGGGTCGGAAGGGCTTCACCCTAACCCGGGGGCCCGACAGCCGACGGGACGGGCAGGGAGGTCCCAGGTGGGTCGGCGTGTCGGGCCGATCGGCCGGGAGGGCCCCCGGTCCCAGCCGTCCGCGGGCCGGGCCGACGACGGTCCCGGGTGGCTCCGACGGGGGTCGGTCAGCCCCCGAACAGCGCGGCCGCGGAGCGCGCAGCGTCGGCCGTCTCGAACCCGGTGATGTCGAGGATCCCGCCGCTGATCTGGTCGGTCACGACGGGCGCGGTCTGCACCCGGCCGTGGGACACGATCGCGAGCCAGTTCTTCGGCGACTGCTCCTGCGACAGGCGCAGCGTCTCGTTCGACAGCGCCGTCCCGCCGTTGGTGTCGAGCTCCACCCGGACGACGTTGGCGTCGGCGATGGTGCCGGCGTCGACCTTGCGCACCTGCTCGCCGTCGACGACGGCCGGGCCGAGCGACAGCACCGTCGTGAGGTCGGCGGTGCACAGGGTCGCGGGCTCCGACCGCGGCGGCGAGGGCGGGTCGGCCTTGGGGCACTGCCCCGCCTCCGCGCGAGCAGCCGAGAGCACGGGACGCAGCTGCAGGTCCGGCCCGGTCGGGGCGGCGGTGCCCGATCCGGTGGCGCTGGGCCCGGGGCCGAGCGGGTTGAAGTCCGACACCGCGGGCTTGGAGCTGGTCGAGATGCCGCAGCCGGCGAGGACCAGCGCGGCCACCGGGAGCACGACCGCTGTCGCGCGGGTGCGCGCGGCTCGGCCGCGAGGGGCGAGGAGGGTCACGGGGCCGCGAGCGCGTCGAGCTCGGCGTACGTCGCATCGTCGAGCACGACCGCGCCGGCGGCGCAGTTCTCCTCGAGGTGCGCCAGGGACTTGGTG
>JBGAJT010000199.1:0-6807 GCA_044224785.1 Candidatus Nanopelagicales bacterium
GCTCCACACCGGCGACATCGGGCACGTCGAGGACGGCTTCGTGAAGATCTTCTGCCGGGTGTCGGGCACCGTGGTCGGGGCAGTGGTCGTGGCCCCGGGTGCCAGCGAACTGATCTACCCGCTCGCGCTTGCGGTGGAACTCGGACTCAACGTGGACGATCTCGCGACGACGTTCGCCGTCTACCCGTCGCTGAGTGGATCCATCGCGGAGGCGGCGCGGCGGTTGCACCAGGTGGACTGACAGGCTCACCAGCCCCCGAAGTCCCCACCGCCGCCGAAGTCCCCGCCACCGAAGTCCCCACCTCCGAAGTCCCCGCCTCCGAAGTCGCCGCCACCGGCATCGCCACCGGACCATCCACCGTCGTAGCCGCCGTACATGCCGCCGGTCATCATGTTGCCGAGCATCGTGCCGACCAGGATCGTGGAGAACAGGTCCATCCCGCTGTTGCCGTAGTACCCGCTCGCGTAGCCGCCGTACTGCGGTCCCGCCTGCCAGTACGGCTGGCGGCCCCCGGCCGCTGCGGGGACCATCCGGATCTCGGGGTCGAGGCCGTCGTCGATGGCCGCGGCACACGCTGGGCACGCCGGGACGTCTCGGGCCTGTGCGGTGCCCATGGGGGTGTAACTGACATCGCGCACGCTCAGACCGTGGCGAGGGTCGAAGAAGCAGGGTGGGCGGCGCTCCGGCAGGGGTTCCCCGGCCAGCCGGGCCTGCACACAAGCGACCCGGAAGCGTCCTTCGTCGAGGGACTCGGTCACCGTGGCCGCCTGGGCAGGATTGGTCATCGTGTCAGAGGCGCGCTTGGCCTTGTCGTACTCATCGAGCGCCGCCATCCAATCGGCCCGGTTCTCGTCGGTGGTGATCGCCGCGGAATCCACCGAGTCCAGCGATTCGCCGAAGGCTGTGATGTCCTCGTCGATGGTCTCCTTGACCGAGGCGAGCGCCTCTGCCTCCCGCTTCTTCTTGCGTCGTGAACTCATGAAGACCAGTCCGCCGGCGCCTGCGGCCAGTCCACCGATCACGAGCAGCGGGACCAGTGCACTGCCGCCCGAGGAACTCTCAGTCGCCGGTTCGGTCACGGTCCCGCCGCTGTCGATGGTCTCGACGTTGGTGACGAACTGACTCAACACCGCGTACACGCCGTTGCCCTGCTGCTGCTGGAAGGCCGCGGTGGCTGCCGCGGGTGACGTGGACCGGAACTGGTTGCCGACCACCGCGGCGTACACGCCGGGCTCGCCGACGTTGCTCTGCAGGTACGTCACGACGTCCTCGGTGCTCTGGGACCCCTTCGCCGCCTCCGGGAGGATCGCGATGAACACCGACGAACCGCTGCTGCGGATCTGGTCGGAGAGGTCGGCGGCCTGCGCGTCGGTGAGCGCGTTCTCCGCCTCCGGGTCGTTGTAGACCGGGTCGGACTGCAGCGCGCTCACGACGTCATCGACGGTCGTGGCGGCCGCTGGGTTCGCGACCCATCCGACGAGGAGCAGAGGTAGTAGAGCGAAGAGCACCCGTCGCATGGCCCGCCTCCAGGTGGCTAGTCCTTGATCTCGCAGAGAACCGTCCCTGTAGGAACTGTACTTCCGATTTCGGCATTCAGCCCAGTGATCGTGCCCGCTTTGTGGGCATTCAAGGGCTGTTCCATCTTCATCGCCTCGAGGACGACGATCAATTCGCCGGCTTCGACGCTCTGACCCTCCTCCACAGCGACCTTCACGATCGTGCCCTGCATCGGTGCGGTCAGTGAGTCGCCCGAGGCGCCCCCGCCGGAGGACTTCTTGGCGCGCTTGGTCGGGCGCTTGCCGCCGCTCGCGGCAGCGGCGGTCCCGACCGACAGGGCCGCCGGCAGCGTCACCTCGATGCGCTTGCCGCCCACCTCGACGGTGACCGCCTGCCGGTCGCCTTCACCTTCTTCGGCGTCGACCCCGCCGTCGTACGGCGGGATCTGGTTGTCGAAGCTGGTCTCGATCCAGCGCGTGTGCACCTGAAAGCCATCCTTGGCGGTAAAGGCCGGGTCGGCGACCACCGCGCGGTGGAACGGCAGCACCGAGGCCACGCCCTCGATCTCGAACTCGGCCAGCGCCCGGCGCGCGCGCGCCAGCGCCTGGTCGCGCGTGGCGCCGGTGACGATGAGCTTGGCCAGCAGCGAGTCGTAGCTGCCCGGCACCGTGCTGCCGGCGCCAAAGCCGGTGTCGACGCGCACGCCCGGGCCGCCCGGCGCGTCGAAGCGCGTGACGCGGCCCGGCGTGGGCAGGTAGCCGCGCCCCGGGTCCTCGGCGTTGATGCGGAACTCGATGCTGTGGCCGCGTACCGGCGGCGTTTCGGCAAACGACAGCGGCAGGCCGTCGGCCACGCGCAGCTGCTCGACCACCAGGTCGATGCCCGAGGTTTCCTCGGTGACCGGGTGCTCGACCTGCAGACGGGTGTTGACCTCGAGGAAGGAGATCGTGCCGTCGACGCCGACGAGGAACTCGCACGTGCCCGCGCCGTAGTAGCCGGCCTCGGTGACGATCGCCTTCGACGCGCGGTAGAGCTCGTCGAGCTGCGCCTGCGAGAGGTAGGGCGCGGGCGCCTCCTCGACCAGCTTCTGGTGGCGGCGCTGCAGCGAGCAGTCGCGCGTGCTCACGACCACGACGTTGCCGTGCTGGTCGGCGAGCACCTGGATCTCGACGTGGCGCGGCTTGTCGAGGTAGCGCTCGACGAAGCACTCGCCGCGGCCGAACGCGGCCACGGCCTCGCGGACCGCGGAGTCGAACAGCTCGGGGATCTCCTCGAGGGTGCGCGCGACCTTGAGGCCGCGGCCGCCGCCGCCGAAGGCCGCCTTGATGGCGATGGGGAGGCCGTGCGTGCGGGCGAACTCGACGATCTCGTCGGCGTTCTGCACCGGGTCGGGGGTGCCCTCGACCTGCGGCGCGCCGGCGCGCTGCGCGATGTGGCGCGCGGAGACCTTGTCGCCGAGGGAGCGGATCGCCTCCGGCGGCGGCCCGATCCAGGTGAGCCCGGCGTCGATGACGGCCTGGGCGAAGTCGGCGTTCTCGGACAGGAAGCCGTAGCCGGGGTGCACCGAGTCGGCGCCGCTGCGCCGGGCGACGTCGAGGATCTTGTCGACGACGAGGTAGGTCTCGGCGGCGGTCGAGCCACCGAGCGCGTAGGCCTCGTCGCAGGCCTTCACGTGCAGGGCGTCGCGGTCGGGGTCGGCGTAGACGGCGACGCTCGCGATCCCGGCGTCGCGGCACGCGCGGGCCACTCGGATGGCGATCTCGCCACGGTTGGCGATGAGGACCTTGGTGACGGTCATCGCGGCTTCGCTCCTGACACGAGGTGTGCGGTCGTGCGGGACCCGGTCTCGAGGGCCGGACCACCCGCAACCCTGCCAGAACCGGGGGTGTTCTCGCGGGTCGGGGCGCAGGTGAGTGACCAAGGTCGCCCGTGGTGCGGGACGCCGGTCACGACGTCGCTCCGAGCTCGGCGAGGCGGTCCTGGCAGCGGCGGGTGACGTCGTCGACCTCGTCGAGGGTCCGGGTGATCTCCTCGCGCCGGGAGAGCAGGTCGGAGCGGACGCCCTCGAGGGAGGCGAGCAGCCGCCGGATCTGGCCGTCCTCGCCGGGCTCGGCGTCGTACATGTCGACGATCTCGCGGATCTCCGCGAGCGACATGCCGAAGCGCTTGCCGCGCAGCGCGAGGACGAGGCGGGCTCGGTCGCGGGCGCCGTAGACGCGCATCGAGCCGCTCGTGCGGGCGGGGGAGACGATCCCCGCCTCCTCCCAGAAGCGCAGGGTGCGCGTGGTGACGCCGAGCTCCTCGGCGAGCTGCCCCACGGTGTAGCTCTCGGGGCTGCCCGCCTCACGGGTCGCGGTCACGGTGCTCCTCCGGCTCTGGCGTCGTGGCCCAGTGAACCGCTACCGTGACCTTCACGTCAACGTCAACTTGTCGGAGGGGTCATGAGCGAGGAGGCCGTGCGCGAGGCGCGTCGTCGCGCGCTCGCGGTGTCGCCCGCCGGGGCCGCCCGCCTCGCCGACGCCGGCAAGCTGCACCCGCGCGAGCGGATCGCGTTGCTCGTCGACCCGGGCTCGTTCGTCGAGGACGGCCTGCTGGCCAACGCGATGGCCGACGGGCTGCCGGCCGACGGCGTGGTCACCGGCCGTGGCACCGTCGACGGCCGCCCGGTGCTCGTCGTCGCCAACGACCCGACCGTGAAGGCCGGCTCGTGGGGCGCGCGGACGGTCGAGAAGATCGTGCGGGTCACCGAGGCGGCGCTGCGCGAGGAGCTGCCGGTCTTCTGGTTCATCGACTCCGCCGGCGCCCGCATCACCGACCAGGTCGACCTGTTCCCCGGCCGTCGCGGCGCGGGCCGGATCTTCCGCAACCAGGTCGCGCTCTCGGGGCGTGTGCCGCAGATCTGCTGCCTGTTCGGCCCGTCGGCCGCGGGCGGTGCGTACATCCCGGCGTTCTGCGACGTCGTGATCATGGTCGAGGGCAACGCGTCGATGTACCTCGGCAGCCCACGCATGGCCGAGATGGTCGTGGGTGAGACGGTCACCCTCGAGGAGATGGGCGGCGCGCGGATGCACGCGACCGTCTCGGGCTGCGGCGACAACCTCGCCGTCGACGACGAGGACGCGATCGAGCAGGCGCGCCTGGTGCTGTCGTACCTGCCGGGCTCGTGGCGCGAGCAGCCGCCGGTCTACGCCGCGGAGCCGCCCGCGCGCGAGCTCACGCGCGACCTCGTGCCGATGCCGGAGAGCCGGCCGTTCGACGTGCACGACGTCATCGACGCGCTCGTCGACGACGGCTCGTTCTTCGAGACCAAGCCGCTCTTCGCGGCCGAGCTCGTGACGGGGTTCGGGCGGCTCGAGGGACGGTCGGTCGGGATCGTCGCGAACAACAGCGCGGTCAAGGGCGGCGTGCTGTTCGGCGACAGCGCCGACAAGGCCGCGCGGTTCATCTGGTGGTGCGACGCGTTCAACGTGCCGCTCGTCTATCTCGCCGACGTACCCGGCTTCATGATCGGCTCGCACGTCGAGCGCGAGGGCATCATCCGGCACGGCGCGAAGATGATCACCGCCGTGTCCGAGGCGACGGTGCCGCAGGTGTCGGTGGTGCTGCGCAAGGCGTACGGCGCGGGCCTGTATGCCATGGCAGGGCCGGGTTTCGGGCCGGACGCGTGCATCGCGCTGCCGACCGCGCGCATCGCGGTGATGGGTCCCGAGGCGGCCGTGAACGCCGTTTACGCCAACAAGATCGCGGCCATCGACGACGACGCCGAGCGCGCCGAGTTCGTGGCGGCACGGCGTACCGAGTACGAGGCCGACATCGACCTGCTGCGCCTCGCGAGCGAGCTCGTGATCGACGCGATCGTCGAGCCCGAGGAGCTGCGGCGCGAGATCACCCTGCGGCTGGCCGCCGCCGCGCACCGCGACCGCTCCTTCAGCGACCGCCGCCACGGAGTCCCGCCCGTCTGACCCGCCCGTTTGACGCGGCCGTCTGACCCGCGCCCCTCGGCTCGGACGTAGTTCCCCAAACATGATCATGTTGGGGGAACTACCTCGGGAGCTCGCAGGCTCTGCTCGTGCTGACGAGTCGTGCTCGGCGGCGGAGCGGGACGCGAGGCAGTGCAGAGGGGCGGTGGTCTAGCGTGACGGCGTACGCCGCAGGCCGTCGCACGCTGGAGGACCCGTGACCCGCACGCTCGATGCCGCCGTCGTCGACGAGGCGACGGTCGAGGCGTTCCGTCGCGACGGGGCGGTCGTGGTGCGCGGGTTGTTCGCGCCCGACGAGGTGGCCACCGTCGAGCGCGGGATCGAGCGCAACCTCGCCGCGCCCGGTCCGATGTTCAAGGTCGCGAGCCGCGACGACGACCCGGGGAGCTTCGTCGAGGACTTCTGCTCCTGGCAGCGGATCGACGAGTTCCGCGAGATCGCGTTCGAGTCGCGCGCTGCCGACGTCGCCGGCGCGCTCATGGGCAGCGACGTCGTCCGGCTCTTCCACGACCACGTGCTGGTGAAGGAGCCCGGCACGCGGCAGGAGACGCCCTGGCACCAGGACCAGCCCTACTACAACGTCGAGGGCGCGCAGAACGCGTCGATGTGGATGCCGGTCGACCCGGTCGCGCCCGAGTCGACGCTGGAGTTCCTCGCCGGCTCCCACGCGGGCGGCTGGTTGATGCCGCGGACCTTCATGGACAACGAGGCGAAGTGGTTCCCCGAGGGCACGCTCGCGGAGCTGCCCGACGTCGAGGGCCGCCGCGAGGACTTCGGCATCCTCGGCTGGGCGCTGCAGCCCGGCGACTGCGTGTTCTTCCACATGCTGACGCTCCACCACGCGTACGGCGTACCCGGTGCGAACCGTCGTCGCGCGTTCTCGCTGCGGTTCCTGGGTGACGACGCCGTGCACGCGCCGCGGCCGTGGCGGACCTCGCCGCAGTTCGACGGCCTCGAGGACGAGCTGCCCGCCGGCGCCCCGATGGACCACCCGCTCTTCCCGGTCCTGCGGGTCCGCGCATGACCGAGCCCGTCCCCGACGCACCCCTCCCCGACCTGCAGGTCCCCGACCTGCAGGTCCCCGACGCGCCCATCCCCGACATGCACGTCCCGGGCGGGCCAGCGACTGACGGGACCTCGGACGCGCCGACGTCGTGGTGGCTGCAGCACCGCCGTCAGGTGTGGCTGTGGCTGGCCTTCCTCGCCGCCGTCACCGCGCCGATCTGGGGCGGCCTGATCCTGCTCCTGCTCTTCTCCCCGAGCTCCCCCTTCCCGAAGGGCTGATCCCGGTCTCACTCGGCCAAGTGCCAAGCAGAGCCGGTCTGGTTG
>JBGAJT010000019.1:0-20815 GCA_044224785.1 Candidatus Nanopelagicales bacterium
GGCGGCATGTTCACCCGGGTACTCCCGGGTGTTCACTCCGTGCACGGCCCACGGCGGCTCTCGGCCGAGCAGCGGGACATGGCGGCCGTGCTGTACGCCGGCGACGGCTCGATCATCAGCGGGATCGGGCCGCTGCGCCGGCGTCCGATGAGGTCCGCCAGCAGCCCCGCCTTCGGCCCGGACGACCGCGTGCACGTGCTCGTACCAGCCGAACGGCGTCGCATCTCCACGGACTTCGTCGTGATCGAACGCACCGTCGCCCTGCCGCCGTACAGGATCAGCAACGGGATGCCCTACGCGCCGGTGGCCCGGCAAGTCCTCGACGCAGCACGCCGTTGCGTGGACGAGGACGCAGTCAGGGCGCTCGTGTTCGAAGCCGTCCAGCGTGAGCTCACGTCCTGCGACTCGCTAGATCGCGAACGACGCCGGGGCCAGGTCCGCGGCAGCCGCTTCGTTCGACTGGCGCTGGACGAGGTGTACGCCGGTGTCCGATCGGTCCCCGAGGCGGACCTGCGCGCCGCCTTTGTGGCACGCGGGATCAACGACCTGCTCTTCAACCCTCGTCTCGAGGATCTCAGCGGCGAGCTGATCGGCTACCCCGACGTCTATCACCGGTCCGGCGTGTGCCTCGAGGTGGACAGCCGGGAGCACCACTTCTCGGTGCAGGGCTGGGAGACGACCATGCGCCGGCACGCCCGCATGACCGCTCGTGGCCTCGCGGTCCTGCACGTGCCGCCCAGCCGAACCCGCAGGGAGGTCGACGCCGTCATCGATGAGTTCCTCGAGGCGGTCGAAACCCGGTCGCGCTCGCTTCCCCCGCGGCTGCGCGTTCGCTCGGTCGAGTTCACGCCCGGTGCCGCCGAGTGACCTCCGCTCGCGTGAATGTCAGGTTTGTTGCCTTCTTAGCAACGAATGGCACATTCAGTGACAACCGCTGGGGACGGCGTCCGCGGGGGTGTCGGGGGCGGCGCCTAGGCTCCGCGTCATGGCCAAGACCCGTCCCAGCTTCCGCTGCACCGAGTGCGGCGCGTCGTCGCCGAAGTGGGTCGGGCGGTGCTCGGAGTGCCAGGCGTGGGGGACCGTCGCCGAGGTCGGTGCTGCTGCGGCCACGAGCAGCGGCCTGCGCACTTCCACCGCCGGCGTCGCGCCCACCCGCCGGGCGCGCCCGGTCTCGGAGATCGCCGAGCAGCACGTCACCCGGTCCGGCACCGGTCTCGGCGAGTTCGACCGCGTGCTCGGCGGCGGCCTCGTGCCCGGGCAGGTCGTCCTCGTCGCCGGCGAGCCCGGCGTCGGGAAGTCGACCCTCCTGCTCGAGGTCGGTCATCGCTACGCCGAGCAGGGGCGCGGCACGGTCCTCTACGTCTCGGGCGAGGAGTCGGTCGAGCAGATCGGCGTACGCGCCCGGCGGATCGGCGCCGACTCCGAGTCGCTGCTGCTCGCCGACGAGAACGACCTCGCGACGCTGCTGGGTCACATCGAGGAGCACGACCCGGTCCTCGTCGTCGTCGACTCCGTCCAGACCATCGCCTCGGCCGACATCGACGGCCGCGCCGGCGGCATGACCCAGGTCGTCGAGATCACGTCGGTGCTCAGCCGCGTCGCGAAGTCGCGCCGGATGCCGATGCTGCTCATCGGCCAGTCGACCAAGGACAGCTCGATCGCCGGACCGCGCGCGATGGAGCACCTCGTCGACACCGTGCTCACGTTCGAGGGCGACCGGCACACATCGCTGCGCCTGCTGCGCGCGGTGAAGAACCGCTACGGCCCCGCCGACGAGATCGTCTGCTTCGAGCAGGCCGACGACGGCCTGCGCGAGGTCGTCGTCGCCTCCGACCTCTGGCGCGAGCACCGCGAGCGCCCGGTGCCCGGCACCTGCGTGACGGTCACGATGGAGGGCCGCCGGCCGATGCTGGCCGAGGTGCAGTCCCTCGTCACCGAGGCGACCACCCCCAACCCGCGCCGCGGCGTCAGCGGCCTCGACACCTCGCGCGTCAACATGCTCGTCGCCGTCACCGAGCGGTGCAGCAGGCGCCGGATCTCCGACCGCGACGTCTTCGTCGCCACCGTCGCCGGCGCGAAGCTGTCCGACCCCGCGGTCGACCTCGCGGTCTGCCTCGCGCTGGCCTCGGCGTCGACCGGCACTCCGATGGCGCCCGACGTCCTGGTGATCGGCGAGGTCGCGCTGTCCGGCGACATCCGACCGGTCCCCTTCCTGCAGCAGCGCGTCGCCGAGGCCGCCCGCCTCGGCTACGCGCGCATCGTGGTGCCGCGCGGGTCGAAGACCTCGCTCGGGCGCCTGGGGTCCGGCGTCGAGGGCCCGCGGGTCACCGAGGTGCACCACCTCGAGGACGCCCTCGGTCAGCTGCGCCATCTGGCCGCGGTCTCGCGCTGACGGCGTACCCGTCGGTAGCCCGTCCCCCGCCCGGAGCGCTGGTCTCGCACGGGGAGACAGCTGCGGCGCTGGCCCTAGGATGATCACGACGGGGGCGCCACCGTGGTGTCCCGTCGCCGAGCGAGGGACGCACCGTGGCCAGCGAGAAGACCGACGTCGACGCCGCACTGCGTGCTGCGATCGCCGCCGTCGCGCCCGGCACGGTCCTGCGCGACGGGCTCGAGCGCATCCTGCGCGGGCGCACCGGCGGCCTCGTCGTCCTCGGGCACGACCGCACGGTCGAGGCGATGGCCTCCGGCGGGTTCGCCATCGACGCGGAGTTCTCCGCCCAGCGCCTGCGCGAGCTGGCGAAGATGGACGGCGCCGTGATCTGCGACGCCGACGGCACGCGCCTGCTGCGCGCCGCGGTGCAGCTGCTCCCCGACCCCACGATCCCCACCGACGAGCAGGGCACCCGCCACCGCACGGCCGACCGCGTCGCCAAGCAGACCGGCTTCCCCGTCGTCAGCGTGAGCAAGTCGATGAACACCATCGCGCTCTACCTCGCCGGTCGGCGCCACGTGCTCGAGGACTCCGGCCAGATCCTCGCCCGCGCGAACCAGGCGCTCGCCACGCTGGAGCGCTACAAGATGCGCCTCGACGAGGTCAGCGGCACGCTCTCCGCGCTCGAGATCGAGGACCTCGTCACCGTCCGCGACGTCGCCTCGGTCGCCCAGCGGCTCGAGATGGTGCGGCGCATCGCGTCGGAGATCACCAGCTACCTCGTCGAGCTCGGCACCGACGGCCGTCTGCTGTCGCTGCAGCTCGACGAGCTCGTCGCCGGCGTCGAGGCCGACCGCGTCCTCGTCGTCCGCGACTACCAGCCCAGCAGCGGCAAGAAGTCGGTCAAGGGCCTCGACCACGCGCTCGCCGAGCTCGACGCGCTCTCGGCCACCGACCTCCTCGACCTCGGCTCGGTGGCGCGCGCCATCGGCTTCGCCTCCGCCGACGACCTGCTCGACTCCCCCGTCAGCCCGCGCGGCTTCCGGCTGCTGGCCCGCGTGCCGCGGCTGCCCGAGGTCGTCAACGAGCGGCTGGTCGGCCACTTCGGCGGTCTGCAGAAGCTGCTCGCGGCGTCGATCGACGACCTGCAGGCGGTCGAGGGCGTCGGCGAGGCGCGCGCCCGCAGCGTGCGCGAGGGCCTCTCCCGGCTGGCCGAGTCCAGCATCCTCGAGCGCTACGTCTGACCGGGGCCTGGCCCGCGCGACGGGACCGGGTTCGTGACGGCTCCGGCCCGCTTGTGAGGATGGCGGCATGAGTGCGCTGTTCGAGCCCCTGACCCTGCGCGGCACCACGTTCCCCCACCGGGCGTGGGTGAGCCCCATGTGCCAGTACTCCGCGGTCGAGGGGATCGTCGGGCCCTGGCACCGGGCGCACTACGGCTCGTTCGCCATCGGCCGCGCGGGCCTGGTGATCAGCGAGGCCGCAGCGGTCGTTGCCGAGGGGCGCATCACGCCCGAGGACGCCGGGATCTGGTCCGACGCGCACGCCGAGGCCTGGGAACCGGTCGTCTCGTTCTCCCACGAGCAGGGCGCGCCGTTCGCCTTCCAGCTCGCGCACGCCGGCCGCAAGGCCTCGACGTACGCGCCGTGGCGCGGCACGGACTCGGTCCCCCTCGAGGCCGGCGGCTGGCCGACGCTCGCGCCCTCGGCGATGGCGTTCGACGCCTACGCCGTACCCGCCGCGATGACGGCCGACGACATCGCGCACGCGCGCGACGGGTTCGTGGCGGCGGCCGTGCGCGCCGACGGCATCGGCGCCGACGCTGTCGAGCTGCACTTCGCCCACGGCTACCTCGCCCACGAGTTCCTCTCGCCGCTGTCGAACGTGCGCGACGACGAGCACGGCGGATCGCTGGAGAACCGCATGCGCTTCCCGCTCGAGGTGGTCGCCGCGGTGCGCGCGGTGTGGCCCGACGACAAGGCGCTACTGATGCGCGTGTCCGCCACCGACTGGGTCGACGGCGGCTGGGACGTCGAGTCCACGGTCGAGCTGGCGCGCCGCGCGCACGAGCTCGGCGTCGACCTCGTCGACGTGTCGTCGGGCGGCAACGACCCGCGCCAGCGTGTGCAGGTTGGTCCCGGGTACCAGGTGCCGTTCGCCGCCCGGATCCGCGCGGAGGCCGGCGTCGCCACCGCCGCGGTCGGCCTCGTGACCGACGCCGCGCAGGCCGAGGCGATCCTGGCCCACGGGCTGGCCGACGCCGTGCTGCTCGGCCGCGAGATGCTGCGCGACCCGCACTGGAGCCTGCGCGCCGCGCACGAGCTCGGCGCGGAGCTCGCCTGGCCCGACCAGTACCTCCGCGCCCGCCCCGCCTGAGTCGCGCCCCGGGGCACCGGGACCTCGCTCGTGGCGACGAGGATCCGTGAATGTCAGGAATGTTGCGCTCTTAGCAACGAATGGCACATTCAGTGACTACGTCGGACGACGGACGGATCTGGAGGGCGCAGCGCCTAGTCTCGGCGTGCTGGCGCGCGACGTGGCGCGCCCGTCCCCGCGAGGAGCACCGTGAGCAGCGCACCCGACCTGGTCATCGCCGACGCCCGAGTGCGCGTGGCGCGCGGCGAGTGGGCGTCCGGCATCGCCGTCACCGACGGCCGCGTCACCGCGCTGGGCACCGCGGACGAGGTCGTCGCGCTGGCCGGCCCGGGCACCCGGGTCGAGCGGCGTCCCGGCCAGCTGGTGCTGCCCGGTTTCCAGGACAGCCACATCCACGCGCCGTTCGCCGGCCGCAACCGGCTGCGCGTCTGGCTCAACGACGTCCTCGGACGCGAGGAGTACCTCGCGGTCATCGCGGAGTACGCCGCGGCGCACCCGGACGAGGAGTGGATCGTCGGCGGCGGCTGGGCGATGGAGTGCTTCCCCGGTGGCCTGCCGTCGAAGGAGGACCTCGACCGCGTCGTGCCCGACCGCCCCGTGTTCCTGTTCAACAAGGACGTCCACGGCGCCTGGGTGAACAGCAAGGCGCTCGAGGTCGGCGGCATCAGCCGCGCCACACCGGACCCGAGCGACGGCCGCATCGAGCGCGACGCCGACGGCGAGCCGACCGGCATGCTGCACGAGGGTGCGGCGTACACCTACAACGACACCGTCGTCCCGGAGCCCGACCGGTTCGAGTGGGAGTCGGCGATCCTCGAGGCGCAGGAGCACCTGCACGCGCTCGGCATCACCGGATGGCAGGACGCGTGGGTGACGCCGGGGACGCTGGCGGCGTACCGGTCGCTGTCCGACAGCGGCCGCCTCACGGCGCGGGTCGTCGGTGCGCTGTGGTGGGACCGGCACCGCGGCCTCGAGCAGATCGACGACCTGCTCGACCAGCGCGAGCGCGCGGGCGGCGGCGGGACGTTCTTCCCGACGACCGTGAAGATCATGACCGACGGCGTCCTCGAGAACTACACGGGCGCGCTGCTCGAGCCATTCTGCGACGGCTGCGGCGGCCACACCGACAACCACGGTCTCGCGTACGTCGAGCGCGAGCTGCTCGCCGAGGCCGTGACGAGGCTCGACGCCCTCGGCTTCCAGGTGCACATGCACGCGATCGGCGACCGCGCGGTGCGCAACTCCCTCGACGCGGTCGCCGCAGCGCGCGCGGCCAACGGGCACACCGACAACCGGCACCACATCGCGCACATCCAGGTCGTGCAGCCCGAGGACATCCCGCGGTTCGCCGAGCTCGACGTGATCGCGAACTGCCAGACCTACTGGGCGAAGAACGACCCGCAGATGGAGGAGCTCACGGTCCCGTTCCTCGGCGAGGAGCGGATGCTGCTGCAGTACCCGTTCGAGGGGATCCGTGCCGCCGGTGCGCGTCTCGCGATGGGCAGCGACTGGTCGGTGACGACGGCGAACCCGCTCACGCAGCTCGAGGTCGCGATCACGCGCTCCGACCCCGACCAGCGCGACCTGGCGGCGTTCCTTCCGCACGAGCGGCTGTCGGTCGACGACGCGTTCGACGCGTTCACCGCGGGCTCGGCGTACCTCAACCACGACGAGGACGCCGGCACGCTGTCGGTCGGCCGGCGCGCGGACATCGCGGTGCTCGACCACGACGTCCTCGTCGACGGCTTCGCCGCCAACGGCACCAACCCGATCGACGACGCCTCCGTCGTCATGACCGTCGCGAACGGCCGCGTGGTCTTCGAGTCCTGAGCGGAGCCGACGGTCGGAGCACGCCCCCTCCGACGCGTTCCTGCTACCAGCCCGTGTGGAGGATGCGGTGCTCGTGGGTGTCGGGGTCGGCGACCACGACGCCGTGCTCGTCCGTCCCGAGGCGGATGCCTCCGAGCGCGACCAGGCGGGCCGCCTCGGACTCGGCGTCGGCACCGTCTGTCGGGACGAGGTCGAAGCGCCACCGGGTGCGGCCGTGCTTGGGCAGCAGCGGCGGTCCGCCCCAGGTGATCTTCGGCCCGCCGGCCGGCGACTGCACCGCGGTCTCCTCGCCCTCGTCCCACACCAGCGGCCAGTCCAGCGCCGCGCTCCAGAACTCGCCGACCGCGTGCGAGCCGTCGCACGACACGGCGCCGACCAGGCCGCAGCCGGCGAGGAAGCGGTTCCCCGGCTCGATGATGCAGAGCTCGTTGCCCTCGGGGTCGGCGAGGACGACGTGCGTGGCGTCGTCGCCCTGACCGACGTCGTGGTGCGTGGCACCGAGGGCGAGCGCACGCTCCACGCGGGCGAGCTGGTCGTCGGGCGACGAGCTGGTCAGGTCGAAGTGCCGCGGCGTCTGGCCGGTCCGGGCCGCCTCCGTCCGGGGGAAGCGGAGGCGGAAGCCCACGATCGGGTCGAGCAGGAGCGCTGGGCCGTCGACCGGGTCGTCGACGACCTGGCCGTCGAGCAGGCCGGCCCAGAACGTCGCGATGCGCACGGGATCGTGCGCGTCGATGCAGAGCGCGTCCAGCCGCAACCCCATGCCGCACCTCCGATCGCCGTCGACGCTAGGCCGCCCCGGCCCTGGCGTCGAGCGCGTTGCCGCCCAGCCGTCGAACCCTGCCGACGCCGTCGGCGGACGCCGCTAGCGTGACGGGCGAGCAGTCGCGCACGACTGCGCACCACCCACGACCAGGAGGAGTCCGATGGCGCAGGAGTTCGTCGAAGCGGACCTGTCGGGCGCGCGGTTCGTGCGGTCGGACCTGAGCGGCGCGGTGCTGCGCGGCGTCATCGTCGACGGCGTCGAGATCGATGCTCCGTGGCTGCTCGACGGCGAGAGCAGCCTGGTCGTGAACGGCGTCGACGTCGCACCGCTGGTCGACGCCGAGCTCGACCGTCGCTTCCCCGGCCGTGCGCTGCGCCGCGCGCAGGACCCCGACGGCCTGCGCGAGGCCTGGGCCGCTCTGGAGGGCGCATGGGACGCCGCGATCGCGCGCGCCGCCGCGATGCCGGCGGGCACGGTCGACGAGCCGGTCGACGGCGAGTGGACGTTCGCCCAGACCCTGCGCCATCTCGTGTTCGCGATCGACGCGTGGCTCGGCCGCGCCGTCCTGCGCATCGAGCAGCCGTTCCACCCGCTCGGGCAGACGATCCCCGAGTCGGTCGAGGACGGCGTGGACCTGTCGCTGTTCGTCACGGAGACGCCCGAGTACGCCGACGTGCTGGCCGCGTTCGCCGACCGCGTCGCGATGGTGCGCAGGTTCCTCGCCGGCGCGACGCCCGCGCTGCTCGACGAGGAGCGGTCCAACCCGTGGGCGCCCGACTACCCCGAGACGGTGCGCGCCTGCGTCGGCACGATCCTCGAGGAGGGCTGGGAGCACCAGCGCTTACGCCCTGCGCGACCTCGACGCCCTCGCCGCCCGCTGACCGCTGTGCCCGAGATGTAGACCCACGTCAGGGTGGAGCCGTACGTCACGCGACATCTCGGCGGGCGACGGCTTCCCTGAGGGCGGAACGGGGCGTTGGCCGGTGGGCGCGACCGGCCGAGGATGATCGGACGCGGCTCGACCGAGCCGCTGCCTCGACCCGTGGATGGTGCGCGCATGTCCGCTCCCGGAGCGACCACCGTCGCCGACGTCCTGCTCGACCAGCTCGCCGACCACGGCGTCACGATCTGCTTCGGCATCCCCGGCGTCCACAACCTGCCGCTGTGGGTGGGCGCGGGCGTCGGCCGCCGACCGCGCGTCGTCGGCGTGCGCCACGAGCAGGCCGCCGGGTACGCCGCCGACGCGCTGGCCCGCGCGACCGGGGAGCTCGGCGTCGTCCTCACCACGACCGGTCCCGGCTTCGTCAACGCGCTGGCCGCGTTCGGCGAGGCGTGGACCTCCTTCTCCCCCGTCGTCCTCATCTCCAGCGAGGCGCCGGTCGGGCCGCGCCGCCGCAGCGGTTACGACGACGGGCTGCTGCACGGCATGCGCAGCCAGGCGGAGATGGTGCGCGCCGGCATCGGCGCCGAGGCGGTGTCGACGACCACGGCGGCCGAGGCGGTCGCCGCGCTGCCCGGCCTCTGCGCGCACGCGCTGCGCACCGGGCGTCCCGTCTACCTCGGCGTGCCCGCCGACGTCCTGCACGAGTCCTGGGACGGCCCGGTCGCCGGTCCGCTCCCGGTCGAGGCGGTGCAGCCGGAGTCCGCTGCCGTCACGGCCGCGGCCGACGCCCTGCGCGGGAAGCGGGTCGTCCTGTGGCTCGGTGCGCGCGCCGTGCCCGCGGAGGCGGAGGTGCTGCGGCTCGCCGAGGCGCTCGACGCGCACGTCGTCACGACCTACCAGGCGCGCGGCGTGCTCGCGTCGTACGCCGGCAGCATCCTCGCGCCGCCGCACGAGCCCAGCGTCGCGGCGCGCATCGCGGCCGCCGACGTGCTGCTCGTGGTCGGCGACGACCTCGCCGGCATGACGACCCGCAACTGGCGGATGCCGGTGCCGTCGAGCATCGTCGCCGTCGTCGACGACGCCGGCCTCAGCCTCGGCGACTACACCCTCGACGCGAAGGTGGTCGGCGACGTCGCGACGAGCGTCGCCGCGCTCGCCGACGCGCTGGCCGACGACGCGCGCACCTCGGCCGCCACCGACGACCTCAGCGAGCCGGTGCTGGCCTCGATCGCGGCCGACCCGCGCACGTCCGCCGCCGCCTCCTTCGTCCGGACCGTCCAGGAGTCGTGGCCCGCCGACGGCTCCGTCGTCGTCGACATGTGCATCGCGGGCTACTGGACCGGCGGCTACTCGCGCCAGCCGCGTGCCCGTCGGCTCGCCTACCCGGTCGGGTGGGGCACCCTCGGCTTCGGCTTCCCGGCGTCCATCGGGCCGGCCGCCGCGGGCATCGAGACCCTGGCGATCGTCGGCGACGGCGGGTTCGCCATGGGGCCGGGCGAGCTCGCGACGCTGGTGCAGGAGCGCCTTCCCCTCGTCGTCCTGCTCGTCACCGACGGCGGCTACGGGATGCTCCGCTTCGACCAGACCGTCGCGGGCGACGAGCACCGCGGGGTCGACCTGGTCGAGCCGCGCTACGAGGACCTGGCCGCGGCGTACGGCATCCCGTTCGCCCGCACCGACGACCCGGGCGAGGGCCTGGCCAAGGCGCTCGCCGGCGCGCGGGCGGTCGACGGCCCCGCGATGGTCGTGCTCGAGGCCGCCTTCCACCCGCCGCGGACGACGTCCCCGCGCTGGAACGAGGCCTGAGCGCGGCGTGCCCGGTCCGCCACGCGGGGCGGCCAACCTGCGCTTCTGCTGAGAACCCTCACGTTGGGGGTGGTCCTGACCGATGGATGACGTAGAACGTCGTTCCGGGGGGTCCGGTCGAAGGAGCACCATGTCCGTCCGTCGCAGCGCCGCCATCGGCGCCCTCACGCTCGGCCTCGTCGCGGCGAGCCCCGCGGTGTCCTACGCCGCCGGCTCGAGCCCGACGCCCGCGCCGGGCGTCACCGCACCCGTGCCGCGGCCCACCCCGTCGCCCACCCCGACGCCCACGCCCACGCCGAAGCCGCCCGTCGGCAAGACGACGTTCCCGCTCGTCGCGGGCGACAAGGGCTCGCTCGTGGCCGCGACCCAGCAGCGGCTGATCTGGCTGGGCTACCCGGTCAAGGTCACGCGCGTCATGGACAAGGCGACCATGACGTCGGTCCGGACGTTCCGCACCAAGTTCGGCCTCGGCGCGACCCTCTCGGTCACGGCCGCGGTCTACACGCGCATGCGCCAGCTGACCGGCACCAAGGGCGTGCTGCCCGCTGCCTGCCGCACCGCCGGGCTCGTGATCTGCGTCGACAAGTCCCAGAAGTCGCTCCGGCTGGTGAACCGCGGCCGCGTCGTCCTCATCGCCGACGCACGCTTCGGCGGCACCGGGCACGCGACGCGCGAGGGCGTGTTCCGCGTCTTCTCCAAGTCGCGGTTCCACGTGTCGTCGCTGTACCACACGTCCATGCCGTACGCGATGTTCTTCTCCGGCGGCGAGGCCGTGCACTACTCGCCGTACTTCGCGCGCGACGGCTACAACGGCGCGTCGCACGGCTGCGTGAACCTGCGCAGCACGGTCACGGCGTCGTACCTCTTCGCCCACGTCCCCGTCGGCACCCGGGTCGTCGTCTACCACTGAGCCATGACGCGCTGCGTCAGCGCACGTTGCTGACGATCCAGTGCGCGCGCATGGCCATGCCGCGGGCCGTCGGGTGTGAGCCGTCATCCTTGTACGGCACCTTGTCCGCGGCGACGTAGCCGGCGTAGTCCAGGAACACCGCGTTCGGGTGCTTGGCGACGGCCGCCTTCATGGCGGCGTTGTTCTGACGCCAGTGCACCTGGGCCCACTGCGGCTCGGCGAGGTACATCCCCACCCAGTACACGGTCGTGGTGGCCGGGACCATCGCCATGATGCGGTCGACGCCGTCGGCGAACGACGACGCCGGGTCCTGGCCGGTGACGACGTAGGCGCCCTTGGCGTCCTTCTTGTTGCGCAGGCCGCTGTTGGTGGCGGTCGGCGTGCTCACCTGCTCGGTGGCCACGCGGAAGGAGTTGGTGCCCAGGGCGATCACGATCGTCCCGGGCATGCTCTTCTGCGCGGCGAGGACACGATCGGCACCGCACTGCTGACGGTCGTCGCACAGCGGTGTCCAGTCGGCCCGCGGTCCCGCGACGATCGGGCGGCCGCTCATGGCGTCGACGTCGAAGTCCCACCCCGCCGTCTTGAGGGCCTGCTCCAGCGGGACGCTGCCGCGGTCGGTGATGGAGTCGCCGATGTAGAGCAGGCGCGTGTCGGCCTTCTGCACCGGTGCCAGGCCGCGCGACACGAACTCGAACTGGGACGCGACCTTCGCGTCCGCGAGGCGCCCGACGCCGACGGCGGCGACGCAGGCGGTCACGATGAGCGCGAGGCCGAACCACAGCGCGCGCTTCGTCGGCCGCAGGGCCGCGAGCCGCTGCGGGGGCTGCTCGATCAGCCGGTAGGAGCCCCAGGCCAGCAGGATCGACACGACGACGGCGAGCAGCGCCTGCTTCACGCTGAGCAGGCCGCTGGCGGTGAGCGCCGCACCGAGGACCAGCACCGGCCAGTGCCACAGGTACAGCGAGTAGGAGATGCGCCCGAACCAGCGCGGCACCGCGGTGGAGAGGCCGCGGCTGACGATGCCCGACTCGTGGCCGGCCATCACGAGCACGGTGCCGCTGACGACCGGCAGCGCCGCGAACCCCGGGAACGGGGTCAGCGTGGTGTAGGTCGCCATGCACCACACGACGACGAGGAAGCCGACGATCGCGCCGACGACGCGTGCGGGCCGCGGAGCGCGGAGCACCGCCGGCATCGCGATCGCGAGCAGACCACCGGCCGCGAGCTCGAACGCGCGAGACAGTGCCGAGAAGTACGCCGAGCTGTCGCCGCTGCTCACGAGGTGCTGCGACCACAGCAGCGACGGGATCGCCAGCAGCGACAGCGCCACGAACAGCGCGGGGCGCAGGTGGCGGCGGCTCACCCGGTGCGCGACGACCGTCGCGACCAGGAGGACCAGCGGCCAGACGACGTAGAACTTCTCCTCGTCGTTGAGGCTCCAGAAGTGCAGCACCGGGCTGGGGTCGGTGGCGACGCCCATGTAGTCGATGCCGCTGTTCGCGAAGTGCACGTCGGCGTTGAACAGCGCTGCCCACAGGACGTCGACCGCGGTGCTCGCCGCCCGCGCGGCAGGGAGGATCAGGTACGACGCGACGAGGGTCGCCAGCAGGGTGAGGGTCGCCGCCGGGAGGATGCGCCGCGCGCGCCGGGCGTAGAACCGCCCGAAGTGCACGCGGCCGGTGTCCTCGCCCTCGCGCACGAGCAGGCCGGTGATGAGGAAGCCGGAGATGACGAAGAAGACGTCGACGCCGAGGTAGCCGCCCGGCACCCAGCCGAGCACCGTCGCCACGACGCCGAACGGGCCTGTCGCGCTCGGCGAGAGGAACTCGTGGGCGTGGAAGACGAGCACCGGGATGATCGCCAGCGCGCGCAGGCCCTCGATGTCGGGGCGGAAGGACCTGGGACGACGGGGCTCGGCCGCCTCGGGCGTCGAGGACGCCCGGGTGGTCGTTGCGGCCATGTCGTCGTCTCCTCGAGGCCCCGCACGGGGCAGGGCGGGCGCTCGGCGTTGCGGAAAAGTGTCACACAGGAGGGGCCGACGGCCCCGCGGGCGACGCCGTACCCGGACGCTCCGGTGTGACACGGATCGCCTCGGACGAGGCCGTGACCTCGCTCTCCTCCGCCTACGACGATTCGGCCGTTCCGGGTGTCCCCGGCTACCCTGGACGTGCGTCACCCTTGGAAGACCTCATTGACGCGTCCCGCCTGCGGCCCGCAGGCCACCTCGTGTCAACAGTCAGGTTCCCCGTGCCGTCCCCTCGTACCACCCTGCGTTCCACCCTGCCCACCGGCGTGCCCTCGGGCGTCCCGGCGTCCGAGACGCCGTCGTTCGCCGACCTCGGCCTGCCCGCCGCGCTGTGCTCCGCGCTCGAGCGCGCCGGCATCGCCGAGCCGTTCCCGATCCAGGCCGCGACCATCCCCGACGCCCTCGCAGGCAACGACCTGCTCGGCCGCGGCTCCACCGGCTCGGGCAAGACCCTCGCCTTCGGCCTGCCGATGCTCGCCCGCGTCGCGCAGCTGCCCGCGCAGCCCCGCCGCCCGCGCGGCCTCGTGCTCGTGCCGACCCGCGAGCTCGCGATGCAGGTGAACGACGGCCTCGAGCCGCTCGGCCGCTCGCTCGGGCTGCACTTCAAGACCGTCGTCGGCGGTACGTCGATGGAGAAGCAGGTCTACGCGCTGCGCCGCGGCGTCGACGTCCTCGTCGCCACCCCCGGCCGTCTCGCCGACCTGATCCGCCAGGGCGAGTGCTTCCTCGACGAGGTCGAGGTCGTCGTGCTCGACGAGGCCGACCAGATGGCCGACATGGGCTTCCTGCCCGAGGTCGTCGCACTCATGGAGCTGTGCTCCCCCGCCGCGCAGAAGCTGCTGTTCTCCGCGACGCTCGACGGCGACGTCGACGTCCTCATCCGCGAGCACATGCACGAGCCGGTGCGCCACGAGCTCGAGCCCGCCACGTCGCCGGTCGACACGATGGACCACCACGTCCTCGTCGTGAACCGTGAGGACAAGGCCGTCGTCGCGACCGAGATCGCGCGCCGCGAGGGCCGCACGATCATGTTCGTCCGCTCGCAGCTCGGCGCCGAGCGCGTCGCCGGCAACATCGCGGCCCGCGGCGTCAACGCCCGCGCCCTGCACGGCGGCATGTCGCAGAACGCCCGCACGCGGACGATGGCGGAGTTCAAGGAGGGCTCGATCGACGTCCTCGTCGCCACCGACGTCGCCGCCCGCGGCATCCACGTCGACGACGTCTCGCTCGTCGTCCACGTCGACCCGCCGGAGGACCCCAAGGCCTACCTGCACCGCGCCGGCCGCACGGCCCGCGCCGGTGCCCACGGCCGCGTCGTCACCCTCGCCCTGCGCAACCAGCGCAAGGGCATGCAGCGCCTGCACGAGAAGGCCGGCGTCACCTCGACCGAGCACGAGGTCGTGCCCGGCTCCGAGATGCTCACGGAGCTCACCGGCTCCCGCACCGCCCGCGACGCCCGCGAGGACGCCCGCGTCTGACCAAGTCCCATCGATGTGTGTTCACGCTGGCCCCTGGTCCGGCCTGAGCACACATCGACGGGTCAGGCGGTCTCGCCAAGCAGGTGGCCGTCGTGGTCGGGGGCCTCGTGCGGGGCCACGCGGAACCAGCCGGCGAGCAGCGGGACGACGAGCAGCACGGGGATCAGCACCGCGAACGCCCAGCGCAGGCTGGCGCCCTCGGCGATGCCGCCGATGAGCGGTGCGCCGATGACGAAGCCGGCGTAGTTGAAGACGTTGACGCGGGCGACGGCAAGACCGCTCGACGTCTTGTCGTGCGACGCCGCGGCGGTGAACGCCAGCGGGATCGCGGGGCAGATTCCCAGGCCCAGCAGCGCGAAAGCAGCGATCGCGAACGCGGGTGACGGCGCGAGGGCGATGCCGAACGCCGCCACCACGGCGACGATTCCACCGGTGCGCACCAGCGGCACCGCGCCGATGCGGTCGACCCATCGGTCGACGATGAGCCGGCCGACGACCGTCATGAGCGCGTACGCCGCGAACGCGAGCGCGGCGACCGACTGCGTCGATCCCAGTCCCTTGTGCAGGTAGTCGGCGCCGAAGGTCGAGGCACCGGAGTCGGCGATGTAGACGCACATGAGCGCGATGCCGACGAGCATCACCGGGCGCCACCGGATGACCGCCTGGTCGGAGTGGAGCACCTGCGGGGTCGGGTGACCGGGCAGCAGCCAGTGCCCGACCGCGAGCTGCAGCGGCACCAGCACCACGGCGACGAGCGCGAAGAAGGCGCCGAGCGACAGCGAGGACCCGGCGGCGGCGCTCGCGAGGAGGGCCCCCACGAAGCCGGCGAAGCTCCAGGCGGCGTAGAAGCCGGCGACGAGGCTGCGGCCCATGTCGTCCTGCACCCGCACGCCGGCGATGTTCATCGCGGCGTCTACGGCACCGAGGCCGAAGCCGATCCCGATCAGGCCGACGAGGAGCACGGGGATGTCGGGGGCGAAGCCCACGATCACCAGGCTGAGCGGGACGACCGGTCCCATCACTCTCAGCACGGCGCGGCTGCCGCGCTTCTCGACGAACGTGCCGGCGAGCACGCTGCCCACGCCCGCGATGATCGGAACCAGCCCGACGAGCAGCCCGAGCGCTCCGTCGGACAGCCCGAACTTCTCCTGCAGCGCGGGGATGCGCGTCACCAGCGCCGCGAAGCTGATCCCCTGGCCGACGTACGCGACGGTGACGGCGAGGCGCGCGCGGCGCAGGTCGGGTCCCACGGGCGGCACGCTCTCACACGCGCGACCCGCCACGCGTGGCGACGGCCGCGAACCGCCGCATCCCGCCGCGCCGGCCACCGCGCCGGTCGTCCGGGCGCCGCGGGCCGCCGGGCGGGATGCAGCTGGTCGGGCAGGTCAGGCGGCGTCGCGGGCGTGGGCGCCGCTCGACGCCGTGTACGCCGCGAGGTGGGCGGCGAGCACGTCCTGCGCGGGCGTCGGCACCAGGCCGAGCTCGCGCTGGGCCGCGCCGGAGTCCATGAGGAAGTCGTCCTGCATCTGGTAGGCGACGTCGGGGAGCTCGCGCATGAGCGGGCTGAACAGACCGAGCGAGCGGATCAGCATCGGTGAGTACTCCGACAGCCGCGGCTGCGGCGCGCCCGCCATGCGGGCGAGCTCGGTGAGGGCCTCGCGCTGCGACATCTCCAGAGCGCTCGGCACGTGCCACGGCCGACCCCATGCGCGCTCGTCGGCACCGAGGGCGACGAGCGTCATCGCCATGTCCTCGGTGTAGGTCCAGGTGTGGCGGGTGTCGAGGCTGCGCATGACCTGGGCCTTCTTGCCCGCGAGCACCTTCGGCAGCGTCCGCTCTCCGAGGTGCGACTCCGCGCCGGGACCGACGTAGTCCGCACCGCGGGCCTCGGTCACGCGCACGCGGCCGGCCTCGTGCGCCGCGAGCGCGTCGAGCCACATCCGGTTGCGCACGTCAGCCTTCACGTAGCCGCCGTTCAACGGCATGTCCTCGGTGATGCGGCGGTCGACGTGGCCGTAGCCGTAGAGGTTGGCCGTCGTCACGAGCACCGCGCCCGAGCTCTCGGCCGCACCGAGCAGCGCCGCCGCGACCGGCGGCCAGTCGGTGGCCCAGCGGTGGTAGGGCGGGTTCACGCAGTTGTAGACGACGTCGCTGCCGGTGGCGAGCTCGGCCATCCGCGCGGTGTCGCCGGCGTCGGCCGCGATCTTCTCGACGCCGGGGAGGTCCGGGCCGGAGCCCGAGCGGGTGACGACGCGGACGGCGTCGCCCTGGGCGGCGAGCCGGCGGACGACGGCGGAGCCGATCGGTCCGGCGCCGACGACGAGGTGGGTGCGCTGGGTCATGGGGTCTGCTCCGTCCGTCTGCCTCGGCTCTTCCGAGAGCACTGCTCACACTATGGAGCGGTGCACTGTTCATGTCAAGAGCACTGCTCTCATTCATGGACACCGCTCTCTGATCTGGCATGATGGGCCCATGACCGAGCCGACGTCCGCCCCCCGCACCGCCCGCGAACGGGCCCGTGCCGAGCTCACGGCCGAGATCGTGGAGTCGGCGCGCCAGCACCTCGCCGTCGAGGGCGCGGCCGGGCTCTCGCTGCGCGCCGTCGCCCGCGACCTCGGCATGGTGAGCAGCGCGATCTACCGCTACTTCCCCAGCCGCGACGACCTGCTGACCCGGCTGATCATCGACGCCTACAACGCCCTCGGCGACGCCACCGAGGCGGCCGAGGCGGAGGTCAAGCGGTCCGACCTGCGTGGCCGCTGGCTCGCGATCGTGCACGGCGCGCGCGACTGGGCGCTGGCGCACCCGCAGGAGTGGTCGCTGATCTACGGCTCGCCCGTGCCCGGCTACGTCGCACCGCAGGACACCATCGGGCCGGCCAGTCGTACGACCGGTCTGCTCACCGGGATCCTGGCCGACCTGTACGTGCGCGGCGATCTCACCCCGCACAAGGTCGGGCGGTCCGTGCACGCGGCCCTCGCCCCGGTGCGGTCGGCCATGCCGCCCGACGTCCCGGACGACCTCATCGTCCGCGGCCTGATGGCGTGGACCGCGATGGTCGGCACCATCTCGCTGGAGATCAACGGCCAGTTCCACAACGTCATCGCCGACGTCGACGAGTACTACGACCACGTCATGAGCCGCACCGCCGACGTCCTCGAGCTCGGCTGACCCGAGCCCGCACGCCCCGTCCGTCGCGTTCGTGCGGGCAGCGCGGTCCGGGTACCGGGGGCGGTACCGGCCGCGGTGGGGCAGGATCGGCGGGTGCCCCGCATCCTCACGATCCTCGGCTCGGGCGAGACCAGCCCGACGATGGTCACCCCCCACCAGCGCACCTTCGCCCGGCTCGGCAGCGACGTCCGCGCCGTCCTCCTCGACTCGCCCTACGGCTTCCAGGAGAACGCCGACGAGCTCACCGAGAAGGCGCAGCAGTTCTTCCGCGAGAGCGTCGGTCGCGAGGTCGACGTCGTCACCTTCCGCAAGGCGCCGGCTCCCGACCTCACCGCGCACGCGGTCGAGATGGCGCGGCTGCGGGCTGCGGACTGGATCTTCGCCGGACCGGGGTCCCCGTCGTACGCGCTCCGCACCTGGGCCGGGAGCGCGGTGCCCGAGGCGCTGCACGCGCGGCTGCGCGACGGCGGTGCCGTCACCTTCGCGAGCGCCGCGGCGCTGACCCTCGGCGCCCTCACCATCCCGGTCTACGAGGTCTACAAGGTCGGCGACGACCCGTACTGGCTCGAGGGCCTCGACGTCGTCGGCGCCGCGACCGGGCTGCGCGCCGCCGTCGTCCCGCACTGGAACAACGCCGAGGGCGGCACCCACGACACCCGGTTCTGCTGGCAGGGCGAGCGACGCCTGGTGATGCTCGAGGACCAGCTGCCCGACGACGTGTTCGTGCTCGGCGTCGACGAGCACACGGGTCTCGTGATGGACCTCGACTCGGGTGCGTGCGAGGTCGTCGGCAAGGGCACCGTCGTGGTCCGCGTGCGCGGCGACGAGTGGATCGTGCCGACCGGCGAGACGATCTCGATCGAGCAGATCGCCGAGCACGGCCGCGGCGCAGGTGCTGCGACCCCGGAGCCGGCGCCGCTCCCCGCACCCTCGACCGGCCTGCCGGACGACGAGGTCGACGCGGCTCTCGAGGACGGCGACGTCGCCACCGCGGCCTCGATCGTGCTGGACGTGCTGCAGGACGACGACCTCGGCGACGACGGACGTCGCTGGGTGCGCAGCCGGCTCGCCCAGGTCATCGCGGCGATCGGCGAGCCGGTCGACGTCACCGAGACCGTGCGCCCGCTGGTCGCGCTGATCCTGGAGCTGCGGGCACAAGCGCGGGCCGAGAAGCGTTGGGCCGAGAGCGACACCATCCGCGACGGGCTCGCCGGCGCCGGCATCGAGGTGCGCGACACGCCGGACGGCGTCGAGTGGGAGGTCCGTCGATGAGCACCGCACCGATCGCGCTGGTGGGCGCCGGGGAGTACCTGCCGGTGATGACCGAGATCGAGCGGTCGCTGATCGAGGGGCGGGCACCGCGCTACGTCCAGCTCGCGACCGCCGCGGCGCCCGAGGGCGAGGAGTCGCTCGCGCGCTGGCACAGCCTCGGGCGGCTGCAGGCCGAGCGCCTCGGCGTCGAGCAGGTGGTCGTCGACGTCCGCAACCGCCACGACGCGCAGAACGAGGAGCTCGCCGCGCTGATCCAGGGTGCGGGGCTGGTCTACCTCTCCGGCGGCAACCCGGCGTTCCTCGCCGACACGCTGCGCGACACCCTCGTGTGGGACGCCATCGTCGCCGCGCACGAGGCGGGCGCCGCCGTCGCCGGCTGCAGCGCCGGCGCGATGGCGCTGTCGAGCTGGGCGCCGCGGATGCGCGACCTCGTGCACCCCGACCAGCCGACCGGTCTCGGGCTCGTCGACAACGTCCGGGTGATCCCGCACTTCGACAAGATGCTGGGCTGGGTGCCCGACGTCCTGCGCAACGCCCTGCTGCACAAGCCCGAGGGCACGATGCTGCTCGGCATCGACGAGGACACCGCGCTCGTCGGCGGTCCGTACGAGTGGACCGTCCAGGGCCGCCAGTCGGTCTGGGAGCTCGGCGAGGGCAAGCGCGTCGAGCACCCCGCCGGCACGACCCTGACGACGCCGTACTCCGCGTGATCTTGGTCAGTTGCGACCTTCTCGGCCCGGGAAGGTAGCAACTGACCAAGATCACGCCGCTCTGTGCGGGTAGCGGGGATCAGTCCGTGGGGGCGGGGGCCCACCACTCCTTGTCGTAGGCGTGCTCGAAGCCGACGGCGAGCATGTCGGTGAGCGACGGGTTGGTCGTCTCGGCCGTGTGCGCCTCGGTCTCGGTGTGCACGAGGTGGCAGCCGAGCGTCGCGGCTTCGTGGATGCGCCGGGCCAGCAGCGCCTTGTGCAGGCCGCGCCCGCGGTGCTCGGCCAGCGTGGCGCCGAACCCGAGCCAGGCCATCCCGTCGTCGACGTACATGCCGCCGACCGACACCAGCCGACCGCCCTCGCGCACGCCGAAGTGCCGGAACCCGTCGGCGAACAGGGTCGCGCCGAACCACACCGCGAGGAACGCGGGGACCTCCCACGCCAGCATGTTCACCTGCGCGAACTCATCAGCGTCGTCCTCGGTGAGCCGCTCGACGAGGTCCATCTGCTCGCCCTCGTAGCCCTCGGGCACCTGCCAGCACTTCGCCTGGCGGTAGCCGGAGTCGACGAGCCCGCGCGCCGCGAGCTGCTCGCGCAGGTCGTCGGGCTCGCTCGACGGAGTGACCTCGACGGTGAAGCGGCTCCGCTTGCGCGCCACGTAGCTCCCGACGACCTTGTCGAGGATCGACCCCTGCACCGGGGTCGCGACGCCGAGCCCGATGACGCGGTTGAACAGGGCGGCGTCGATCGCCCCGAGCGCCGGCAGCCGCTGCCCCGCGACGACGTCGACCGACGCCTCGAGCGGGTTGCCGTCCGCCGCGGCCGCGGCCTCCACGCACGCTGCCCACGCCTTGCTCTCGTGCGCCTCGATCTCCCGAGCGATCCCGCCGGCCATCCGTCCTCCTCGCAGACCCCGTCACTCTCGCACCGGACCCGACGCCATGACGAGGTACGCCGCTGTGGCGCCCGCGACAGCGGCGTGGCCGGCCACGGTCCGGTCTCGCAGCGATCACGAGCGGGGTGACAGCGAGCCGAACGAGGGACTGGCCGTCGCGACCACGAGATGCTGGCCGCATGACGGGGGCGGGAGAGCGCGTGGCGTCGACGGGGCGCCCGTCGTGGCAGGCGCCGCGCGACGTGCTGACGCCTGCGGTCGTGGCGCTGGCAGCACTGCTGGCAGCGGCGCTGATGCTGGTCGCGCTGGTGGCGAACG
>JBGAJT010000019.1:20825-21055 GCA_044224785.1 Candidatus Nanopelagicales bacterium
AATCTCCTGCCGGCCGACCCGGGGTACGTCGATCCCGCGGATCGCGAGCAGGCGGTCGCCGACCTCGAGCGGGCGCGCCAGAACGGCGGGTTCGTCGCGCTCGGCTGCCTGCTGGCCGTCGCGGCGATCCTCGCGGCCACCCTCGGGTGGGCGCGCCGGAGGAGCCGGCGCCGGGCCTTCCGGCCTCCGCCGGGCTGGCCGGATCTGCCGCCGGGCTGGCGGCCCTACCG
>JBGAJT010000001.1:0-35431 GCA_044224785.1 Candidatus Nanopelagicales bacterium
CCAGGTCGCGACCATGGTCGAGCTCGCGCGGGACGAGTTCGGCGGCCTCGACGTCCTGGTGAACAACGTCGGCGTCCACCACCTCTTCCAGGACGCGATGGATCTCCCCGACAGCGAGTTCGACCGGATGCTCGACATCAACACCAAGTCGCTCCTCTACACCGCGAAGGCGGCCGTCCCGCTGCTGCGCGAGAGCGGCCGCGGCTCGATCTGCACGGTCGCCTCGATCGGCGCCGTGGTGATCCGGCCGGGCGCGAGCCTCTACGCCGCGAGCAAGAGCGCGGCGATCTCGATGACGAAGAGCCTGGCGATGGAGCTCGCTCCCCAGGTCCGGGTGAACTGCGTGCTGCCGACGTCGACGCCGACCGGCCTGCTCAAGAACATCCCCGGCGCCGACGCCGACTGGGTCGAGGCCCGCTACGCGAAGAACGCGGAGAACATCCCGCTCAAGCGTCTGGGCACCGGGGAGGACATCGCCGCTGCGATCGCGTTCCTGTCGTCCGACGATGCATCCTTCATCACCGGCGTCGCGCTCCCCGTCGACGGCGGACGAAGCGCAGGAGGTGCGTGATGGACCTGTCCCTCGCCCAGCAGGTGCTGGCGGCCGCGGTGGCGTGCGCCGAGGAGATCGGCGTACGGCTCTCGTTCTCGATCGCCGACGCGAAGGGCCACGAGATCCTCACCGCCCGGATGGACGGCGCCCCCTGGTTCACCCCGCACATCGCCCGCACCAAGGCGAAGACCTGCGTCGCGATGGGCATGGACTCGCGTGCCGTCGCCGACCTCGACGCCGCCCACCCGGGGCTGCTCAAGGTCATCGAGGAGCAGGTCGGCCACACCGTGACGACCCTCGGCGGCGGCATCGTCGTGACCGACGCCCACGGCGCGGTGCTCGGTGCGGTCGCCGGCAGCGGCGCCCACCCCGACCAGGACGCCGACTGCGCCCGCGCCGGAGCGAACGCCTGGCTCGCCTGACCCAGCGTTGGCAGGAACGCGCTCTCCACGACGCGTTCCTGCTCACGATGGATCGCCGCGCGCGCCGGGGAGCGGCTAGTCGAGCTCCTCGACGTAGTGGCGGATCTGGACGGGCGGCCCGACCAGCCGACGCACGGCCTGCGAGGCCTCGACGTCCTCGAGCTCCTGGCGCACCGAGTGCTGCTCGAGGTGGTCGTGCCACGAGTCGACCATGAACGACTCGACGACGAGACCTGGCTCCTCGACGTCGGACGCGAGGCTCCACCGGCGCGCACCCGTGCGGCGCCGTGAGCGCCGCAGCTCCTCCATCGCCTCGAGGAACTCCTCGCGCCGCTCCACCGGCACCGACCAGGTGACGGTCACGCGGGCCCGGCGGTCGAGCATCTCGTCGGGCAGGTCGGCGTCCGGCAGCGGCCAGCCCTCCACGTCGCCGACGAGCGTCACCTCGGGGAACCGGCCGAGCAGCGCGACCACCCAGATCGGTAGCACGGCGGCCGCCGCGACGGCGAAGGAGGTGGTGACGCCGAACCTGGTGCCCACCGCACCCCAGAGGAACGCACCCGCGGCCATGCCGCCCTGCGACGCCATGAAGTAGTACGCGAGCCCGCGCGCGCGGACCCAGCCGGGGAGCAGCTGCTGGGCCAGCGCGAGCAGCACGGCGCCGACCGCGGTCCAGCCGGCGCCCGTCACCGGCAGCACGACCAGCAGGACCCAGGGGACGTGCGCGAGCCCGATGCCCAGCAGGCACAGGGCGAACACCGGCATGATCACGCTGACGTAGCGGGTCGACGACACGCGCGCCCGGTACGGCGCGAGCAGGACGGTGCCGATCACCGCGCCCCCGCCGAGGACGGCGAGCACCCAGCCGTACTGCGACGCCCCCAGACCCAGCTCGCGCAGCGCGACCACGGGCAGCAGCGCGAACAGCGCGCTGCCGACGACGAACCACGCACCGGTCACGAGGACGAGGCGGCGGAACCGGTGGGCGTTCACCACGTGCCGGAAGCCCGTGCGCAGCGCGGGCACGAACCGGCGCGACGCCGAGCGCCGCTCCGGGACGTCGGCCACCACGGCCGCGACCGCGAACGCGAGGTAGCCCAGCGTGCTGAGCCCGAAGGCGACCGTCGGCCCGAGCAGTGCGATGACCACACCGCCGACCGCCGGACCGATCACGCGGGCGACGTTGAAGTTGATGCTCGCGAGCATCCCCGCGGCCGGGATGTACTCGCGGGCCACGACGTCGGGCACGACCGCCGAGAACGACGGCGCGTTCACCGCCCACGCCAGACCGAGCAGGAAGGTGAGCACGAGCAGCAGGCCGGCGCTGAGGGCGTCGGCCGCGCTGGTGGCCGTCAGGACGACGCCGACGACGACGGCCGCGGCGTTGGTCGTGATGAGCACCAGGCGGCGCGACACGAGGTCGGCGAGGACGCCGGACGGGATGGTGAAGACCAGGAACGGCAGGGTGACCGCCGACTGCACGAGCGCGATGACGAGCGTCGACTCGCCGCGCTGCACCATCACGACCTGGGCGGCGACGGTGAGGACCCAGATCGCCGTCTGGGTCGCGAGCTGCCCGGCCATGAGCGCCCGGTAGGCCGGCGACACCCGCAACGGCGAGAGCAGGCGTGCCGGATCCGGGGCCTGCGAGCTCACGGGGATCAGTCCAGCACGAACCGGGCTCCGGCCCGTCCCGACTCCACCTCGGGCCGTCCCGCGAGGCGGACCCGGCGTCCGACGGCGACGTCGGAGAGGTCGTCGGCCAGCACGTTCGCCATGATCGTCGGCCCGCCGTCGAGGGAGACGAGGGCGAACACGTACGGCGGCCGCTTGGCGAAGGCGCCGTCGCCTCGGTGCACGACGGAGAAGGAGTAGATCTCGCCGGTGCCCGCGAGCGTGCGCCACTCCTGGACCTCGCGGTAGCAGGCGACGCAGCGCGTCCGCGGCGGCCACACGTGGTCGTCGCAGTGCACGCACCACGGCACGCTCACCTCGCCGCGCTCGAGCGCGTCGAAGAAGGGCAGGTCCTCGGGGTTGAGCGCCAGGTCGACGCCGGGCAGGTCGCTCATGACTCCCTCACCAGCACGCTCGTCGCCGACATCGCCCGCGACCCCAACGAGAAGCCCGAGCCGTGCACGACCGCCAGCTCGCACGACGGCACCTGCAGCTCGGGGTGCGCCTCGCCGCGCAGCTGCCGCACCGCCTCGATCGTGCGGATCATGCCTCCGCGCATGTCGGGGTGGTTGTTCGACAGGCCGCCGCCGTCGGTGTTGAGCGGCAGCACCCCCGACGGCGACATCAGTGCGCCGTCACGGACGAGCCTGCCGCCCTCGCCCTTGGCGCAGAAGCCGAGGTCCTCGAGCGTCAGCAGCACGGTGATCGTGAACGAGTCGTAGATCGACGCGTAGTCGACGTCGGCCGCGGTGATGCCTGCTTCGGCGAACGCGCGCGCCCCGGTCTCGGCGGCGCCGGTCAGCGTGAGGTCCGGCCGGCCGTTGCTCCAGTTCCGGGTGGTCTCGCCGTGGCCGATGATGCCAACGAGGGGCTTCCCGAGGTTGCGGGCGACCTCCTCGTTCACGACGAGGAACGCGCCGCCGCCGTCGGACACGACGCAGCAGTCCATCCGGTGGAGCGGCTCCGCGATCGGCGGCTGCTCGAGCACCTCCTCGAGCGTCACCCGCTGCGGCAGCATCGCGTGCGGGTTGAACGAGGCGTGGTAGCTCGAGGCGACCTTGATGTGGGCGAGGTCGGCGCGCGTCGTGCCGTACAGGGACATGTGGCGCTGCGCCGCGAGCGCGTACTGCGCGACCAGCGTGGAGCCGTGCGCCTGCTCGTAGACCGCGTGCGGACCGGGCGCCGCGCGGTTGAACATCCCGCGACGCGGCAGGCCGGCCATGACGACCAGCACGATGCTCGCGTCGCCCGCCTGGATCGCGCGCGCGGCCGTGGCGATCGACGAGACGTAGGTCGCGCCGCCGAGGTCGGTGCCGTCGAAGTGCCTGGCGTTGCGCAGGCCGAGGGTGTCGGCGAGCGACACCATGCTCCCGGGCGTCAGCGACGTGTGGAAGCCGTCGACCTGGTCGATGCTGAGCCCGGCGTCGGCCAGCACCCCTGCGACGATGTCGACGTAGACGGTCGCGAGCGACGCGGTCTCGATGGACCGCTCGGGGTGCTCGTAGATCCCGGCGATGTACGCCGACGGCCTCGGCGTCACGGGGCGACCCTCGCGTCGACGAAGGTGACCTCGGCATCGGTGAGCTCGCGCACGGTCTCAGCATCCACCCCAGGGGCGAGCTCGAGGCACTCGAAGTGCGAACCGGCGGGTCGGAAGACGCCGAGGGCCGTGTAGATGCGCGTCACGCAGCGGGAGCCGGTGAGCGGCAGGGTGCAGCGCCGCATCAGCTTCGAGCGGCCGCGCTTGTCGGTGTGGTCCATGACGACCCAGACCTGCTTGGCCCCCATCACCAGGTCCATCGCGCCGCCGACGCCGGGCGTGCGGCCCGGCGCGGTCCAGTTCGCGAGGTCTCCGGACGGCGTCGCCTCCATGCCGCCGAGGACGGCGATGTCGAGGTGCCCGCCGCGCACGATGGCGAACGAGAGCGACGAGTCGAAGATCGACGCACCCACCTCGATGCGCGCGTACTCCTTGCCGGCGTTGGTGACGTCGAGGTCGATGTCGTCGGGCTCGGGGACGCCGCCGAGGCCGAGGATCCCGTTCTCCGTGTGGAACCACACCTCGCGGTCCTCGGCGACGCGCGCCGGGATCATCATCGGGATCCCGATCCCGAGGTTCACGTAGGCGCCGTCGGGCACGTCGTCGGCCGCGCGCTGCGCCAGGCCGGAGCGCGACCAGCCGATCGCGGTCTCGTTCTCGCTCACCACGCCGCTCCCGGGTCGTTCGGCTTGCCGACCCAGCCGCCGGTCGACTGGATCACGTGCTGGACGAAGATCCCCGGCAGGTGCACGGCGTCGGGCTCGATCTCGCCCACCTCGACGAGGTTCTGCGCCTCGAGGAACGTCACCTGTGCGGCCATCGCGGCCGGCGGGTTGAAGTTGCGCGAGCCGAGCCGGAACGCGGCGTTGCCCAGCCGGTCGGCGCGGTGCGCCTTGACCAGCGCGAAGTCGACGTTCAGCGCCTCCTCGAGCACGCAGGCCCGGCCGTTGAAGACGCGCACGTCCTTCGGGGCCATCCACTCGATGACGTTGCCGTCGCTGTCGTAGCGCGCGGGGTAGTTCCCGGTCGAGAGGTCGGTGCCCGCGCCGGTCGGCGTGTAGAAGGCGGGGATGCCGGCGCCCGCGGCGCGCATCCGCTCCGCGAGCGTTCCCTGCGGCACCAGCTCGAGCTCGACGTACCCGTCGTGGAAGAGCGAGAAGAAGATCTTGTTCGAGGGGAACGAGCCGGTGAACTTCCGGATCCGCTTCTCCTGGGCGAGCCGTCCGACGCCGGTCGGGTCGATGCCCGCGTTGTTGGCGACGATGTGCAGGTCCTTCTTGCCCAGGTCGCAGAGCGCGTCGCAGAGCATGATCGGCGCCCCGGTCAGGCCGAAGCCGCCCACGGCGATCGACGAGCCGTCCGGGACGACGTCGAGCATCTCGAGGACGTCGGTGCGGATCTTGTCGATCACCGCGAGTGCGCCCCCATCATCAGCGCCGCGAGGTCCTCCGGCTCGCGCATCTGCTTCGGCGGCGGCGGCCCCCACGAGTAGAAGGACTTCACGCCCTCCCACAGCCCCGCCTCCCACTCGGCGTCGTCGACGATGGCGTCCATGTCGGAGTAGTACTCCGAGAAGTTGCCGGCCGGGTCCTTGAGGTACCAGAAGTAGTTCGAGCCCAGGTAGTGCCGGCCGAGTCCCCACACATGGCGCTCGGAGTCCTTCTGGATCATCGCCATCGCAGCCGCGCCGACGGCGTCGACGTCGGGGAGCTCCCACGACGTGTGGTGCACGAACTGGATCGGCGCCTCGCGCAGCGCGAGGTTGTGGTGGTCCGACGAGCACCTCATGAAGGCCAGTCCCTCCTTGGTGAGGTCGCTGACCTTGAACCCGATGCCCTGCACGAAGAACGCGCGCGAGCGCTCCTCGTCCAACGACGACAGGACGATGTGGCCGAGCTTGCGCGGCCGCAGCACCGACTCGTCGCGCAGGATCGCCTCGGAGCGCAGGTTGCGCCGCCGCACGTCCCCGGGCGCGTTCAGCGTGACGCCGGGCTCGGGCTGCTCCACGAGCCGGTCCGCGATCTCCACGCGGACCTCGACGCCGGTGCCGGCGTCGTACGCCGTCACGGCTGACTCCTCGCGGGCGGACTCGAAGCCGAGCGCACCGAGGTCGTGGGCGACCCGGTCGAGGTCGTCGGCGTCGTCGCACGCGATGCCGAGGGCCACGGCCCGACGCCGCTCGGCGGGGACGAGCCGCAGCTGCTCGCCGCCGTTGACGGTGCCGTAGCGGCCGTCGCCGAGGGCGGTGAGCCCGAAGTCCTCGTAGTACTCGCCGACCGACACGGGGTCGGGCACCCCGAGGGTCAGCGTGCTGAGCCGGTGCAGAGCCATGGCGTCCTCCCCGGGGTCAGGCCTGGCGGACGGTGTTGCGGAGCAGACCGACACCGTCGATCTCGATCTCGACGACGTCGCCGTCCGACAGCAGCCGCGGCGGGTCGAAGAACAGGCCCACGCCGCCAGGCGTGCCGGCCGCGATCACGTCGCCGGGGTTCAGCGGCGTGAACGTGGAGCAGTAGGCGATGAGCTCGGCGACCGAGAACACCATGTCCTTGATGAGGGCGTCCTGGCGCACCTCGCCGTTGACCCGGGTCTGCAGCCGCGAGGCGCCGATGTCGGCGACCGATCCCGCCGTCACGATCTCGGGGCCGAAGGCGCCGGACTGCCAGAAGTTCTTGCCGGGGATCCACTGCGGGCTGTGGCGCTGCCAGTCGCGCACGCTGCCGTCGTTGTAGACCGACCAGCCGAAGACGTGGTCGAGCGCCTCGTCCTCCGAGACGCGGAAGGCGCGCTTGCCGATGACGACGGCGAGCTCGCCCTCGTAGTCGAACTTCTCCGTCTCGGACGGACGGCGGATGTCGTGGGCGTGGCCGACGTGGCTGTCGGCGAAGCGGGCGAAGATCACCGGGTGGTCCGGCTTCTCCGGCGCCTGACCGGTCTCCTCGCGGTGGGTCGGGAAGTTGACGCCGGCGCAGAGGACCTTGCCGGCCTCGACCGGCGGCAGCAGCTCGACGTCGGCGAGCGCGACGGTCGGTGCGGCCGCCTCGATCGCTGCCTCGTCGGGCAGCACCCCGCCGGCGATGAGGTCGCGCACGGTGGCGGCCTCCGCCCCCGCGACGGACGTGTGGTCGACGATGCCGTCGCCGACGACGAACCCCCAGGACGCGCTGTCGGAGGTACCGGACCGGACGTAGCTGACGATGCGCACGGGAACTCTCTCCTGCTGGGTGGCGGCGATGACCCCCATTCATCCAGCAGGTTTTCGAAAGTTCAACCCGCGGTGCCGCCTGCTGGAACGACCTGGTCGCCGGCGTACGACGGGCGCGGCCGCTCAGACCAGGTGCGGCGCGACGCCGTCGTGCTCGGCAGCGAACGCGAGCGCGAGGTCCGCGGTGCGGCGCAGGTGCGCCTCGTGCAGCTCCACGAGCCGGTCGGCGTCGCGGGTGAGCGCCGCGTTGCGCAGCGCGAGGTGCTCGTCAGCCCGGTCGCGCGGTGCCTCCGCAGGGCCATCCCCACACTCGGTGGCAGCGCCTGCCCAGCGGCGGTAGAGCTCCGACTCCGCGAAGAGCTCCGAGCACAGGTCGACGAGCCTCGGGTTGCCGCAGCCGGCCACCAGCGCGAGGTGGAAGTCCCTGTGCGCCCACGCCATCTCGTCGATGTCGGTCGAGTCGTGCACATCGACGAGCGCACGGTGCGCCCCGAGCACCCGCTCCTCCCAGCCGAGATCGCCGCGCTCGACCGACAGGCGCAGCGCCGCGCACTCGGTCACCCGTCGCAGCTCGACGAGCTCGCGCACCTGGTCGTCGTCGATCGTCCGGACGCGGTAGCCGCGGTTGGGCTCGGCCACCAGCAGGGTCTGCTCCGCGAGCCGGGTGAGCGCCTCGCGCACGACACCGGCGCCGACGCCGTACGTCGTCGCGAGCTCCACCGGACGCAGCCGCTGGCCGGGTGCGTAGCGCCCCGCCAGCACGGCCGACCGGAGCTGCTCGTAGACGCCGGCCCCGAGCGTCTCGGCCTCCGCGGTGCGCACCATGGGCCGCAGCCTAATCCAAGATTTTCGAGAATCGCGGACGTCGTTCCACGGACAGGACCCGACGCGGGCCGCTGCCTACCCCGTCGATGCGTGATGACGCCACGCTAGAAGGCCGCGTCATCACTCATCGACGGGAGGATCCGGTCCGTGCGTGGTGACGCCGCGCTAGAAGCCGGCGTCATCACGCGTCGACGGCGGTCAGCCCCAGCCGGGGGTGCTGGTGCCGTGGCCGAGGCGCTGGCTGCGCGGGTCCTCGGTGAGGCGCGAGGCGACGCTCGCGGCGCAGCGGCGCAGGTCGAGCACCCACTCGAGCACCTGCTCCCCCGTCGCCGGGCGCGGGAGGTTCACCAGCCGGATGTTGAGCAGCGGCCGGTTGTCCTTGCCCAGCACCGGGACCACCAACGAGTGCGCGGAGTAGAGAGCGGTCGGGTCGATCTGGACCGGCTCGTAGTGCTGCGACCACTGCACGATGCGGTCGCGCAGGGCGCGCTCCTTGGCGGGCACGAGCTCGCCGTCGGTGTAGTCGCGCAGCGTCTGGTAGAAGTCCAGCTCGTCCTCGGGGTCCAGCCGCGACATCGACCAGCCGCGCTCGCGCGCGAGCATGAGGCGGCGGCGCAGCCCGTCGGCCACCTCGGGGTCCGAGGCGCCTGCGCGACGGATCCAGCTCTCGGCCGCGGCCTCGCCCGCCCACGCGACGTACTGCTCGCCGAGCGGGGCGATGAGCGGGATGCGCGTGCCGAGCGTCGGGACGCTGGGTGCGACGTCGACGCCGGTGGCGGCACCCACGAACACGAGGTCGCTCCCGACGGCGGCGACGACGTCGACGGCCGCGCCGGTGCGTGCCGCGAGCCGCTCCATGTCGTCGCGGGCCTTCTCGGCCAGCTGGATCGACGCGACGAGGTCCGGGGAGGAGGCCGCGACGACCGACGACATCGTGAACCGGCCGTAGCCGCCCTGGAAGAACAGCAGCGGAGCCATCGGGTTCTGCACGCCGAGCTCGCGCACCCGCCCCAGCACGAGGTAGTGGTCGCCGGTCTCCGTGATCGACTCGGTCGCGCACTCGATCCACGCGACCGCGCCGTCGAGCACCGGGGCGCCGCCCGGCGACGGCGTCCACCCGACGCCGGCCCACTTGTCCTCGCCGCGGCCGGCGAAGCGGCGGCACAGCTCCTCCTGCTCGGCCGACAGCACGTTGATGCAGAACGTCGCCGCCTCGCGCAGCCGCCCGAACGTGTACGACGACGTCGTGGGCAGGTAGGCCACCAGCGGCGGGTCCAGGGACACCGACGTGAACGACCCGACGATCATCCCGATCGGCTCGCCGTCTGCGTCGAGCGCCGTCACCAGGACGACCCCGGTCGGGTAGTGGCCGAGGACGTCGCGGAACAGCCTCGGGTCGAGCTCGGTCACCGTCTGCACGTCCCTCGTCGCCGTACCGGACTAGGCGCGCTTCTGGTGCTCGTGGCCCCAGAAGTTCGGCACGTCGAAGCGCGACGGGCGCCACGTGGTGTCGTCGATGAGCAGGCCGCCGGTGCCGTACTCGATCTGGAAGCCCGACGGGCTGTTCACGTAGAACGACATCATCTGGTCGTTGCTGTGCCGGCCGAAGGAGATGGCGAGCGGTGCGGCGTTCTCCTTCACGACCTTGTCGTAGGCGCGGCCGACGGAGTCGATGTCGTCGACCTCGAACATGATGTGGCCGATCCCCTTCGGCGCGTTCGGGACGGCGGCGAAGGCGAACGAGTGGTGGCGCGGGTTGCAGTGCGTGAAGGTGCCGAAGATGGGGCCGAACTCGATGTAGTCCGACAGCTTGAAGCCGAGCAGGTCGAGGTAGAGCTGGCGGAACTTCTCCTCGTCGTTCACCAGCTGGAACACGTGCCCCAGACCGCCCTCGCCGGTGACGAACGAGGCACCGGTGGGCGAGACGAACTTCCGCTTGTCGACCTTCTGGCCGTAGAACAGCTCGACGCGCAGGCCGTCGGGGTCGGTGAAGCTGATGACGCCCATGGCGCCGCGGTCGCGCGCGACGTCGGCGGACTCCTCGGTGACGTCGTAGCCCGCGGACTCGAGGATCTTGGCGAACTCCACCAGGTCGGCCGGGCCGGACACCTCCCAGCCCAGGGTCGTGACGCCCTCGGCGTCACCGCGCTGCACGTCGAGGCGGTACCACGCCGAGTCGTTGCGCAGGCGGAGGCGGTCCTCGGTGCGCTCGGCGACCTGCAGACCGACGAGCTCGGTCGCGAACGTCTCCCACGCGTCGAGGTCGCCCGCGGAGATGACGACGTATCCGAGACTGCGAACCTCAGGCATTGCGGCTTCCTTCCTCCGGCCGTGCGGGTCCGGCGACCCGACGATCACGGTAGGAACGACGTCCCGCGAGGGCGAGGAACACGTGCCGACGTGCGGAACGTGATCACGTGCACATCGCCGGGGGTTCGCTGGGTGGAACGCGGGTCGCCCCGGCAGGGTGTCGCGGGCCGAGACTGATCCCCCACCACCACGTCGAGCAGGAGCGACCCTGTGCTGCCCCCGGAGCTCGATTCCCCGCGCGGTCGCGCACGCCTGCTCGCCACGACCGCGACGCTCGTCGCCGCCGGTCCCATCTCGCTGGACCTCTATCTGCCGGCCTTCCCGTCGATGGCCGAGTCGCTCGGCGTCCAGGTCGGCGACGTCCAGCTCACGATGTCGGCGTACCTACTGGGGCTCGCGCTCGGCCAGCTCGTCTACGGGCCGCTGTCCGACCGGTTCGGCCGCAAGCCCCCGCTGATCGCGGGGCTGATCCTCTACACGGTCGCCTCGCTGCTCTGCGTCCTCGCCCCGTCCCTGCCGATGCTCGTCGCCCTGCGCGTGCTCCAGGCGCTCGGCGGCTGCGCGCCGATCGTCATCTCGCGCGCCGTGGTGCGCGACTGCTTCGAGGGACCAGGTCTCGCACGGGCGTTCTCGGTCAACACCTCGGTCTCGATGGCCGCCCCCGTGCTCGCTCCGACCATCGGCGCATTGATCCTGCGCACCGGCTCGTGGCACGGCACGTTCCTGGCGGGCGCCGCGTACGGCGCGGTCTGCCTCGTCCTGGCGGCGTTCCTGCCCGAGACGCACCCGGCGCACCACCGCACCGACCACGGCGTCGCCACCGCCGCGCGCGAGTACGTGCAGCTCGCGCGGCAGCGGCAGTTCGCCGTGCCCGCGCTGATCGCCGCGTTCACGTCCGCGACGCTCTTCGCCTACATCTCGTCGTCCTCGTCGGTGTTCATGGGCGTCTTCCACGTGAGCGCCGGCGGCTTCGGACTGATCTTCGGCCTCGGTGCGGTCGTCTTCGTGTCCGGCTCGCTGCTCAACATGCGCCTGGTGCGCCGGCACGCGGTCCACCGGCTGCTGCGCACCTACCTCGTGGTCCAGGCCCTCGGGATGCTCGTGGTGCTGGCCGCCGCCGTCGCCGAGGTGCCCCTTCTCATGCTCCTGGTGCCGCTGCTCGCGACGAAGGTCAGCCTCGGCGGCACCCTGCCGAACGCCTCGGCGGAGACGGTCGCACCGTTCCCGCGACGTGCCGGGTCGGCGGCTGCGCTCATGGGCACGTCGCAGATGGCCTTCGGCGCGATCGTGACGTCGCTGCTCGCCTGGTCGACGGTGAACCCGACCGTGGAGATGGCGGCGTCGATGACCGTCACCACGTTCGCCGCGCTGGCGCTCGCTCTCCTGCCAGCACGCGAGCAGCCAGAGCCGGATCCGATCGACGTGCTCGAGAACAGCAACGAGACGGTCTGACCTCAGCGGCTCGTCGGCGCGGCGTACGGCAGCGTCTCGGGCCCGAGCGGCGCGGGCGCGATCTGCTCCACCGCCGCGAGCGTGTCGTCGTCGAGCCGCCACGAGGCGCCCGCGACGTTGAGGGCGAGCTGCTCGGGGGTGCTGGCACCGGCGATGACGCTCGACACCGCGGGCCGGCTCGCCAGCCACGCGATCGCGAGCTCGCCTACGGTGCGGCCGTGCTGCGCAGCGACCTGCTCGAGCCGGAGCACACGGTCGTGGACCTCGGGGGTGTCGAGCGCGTCGACGATGCCGCTGCCCGCTGCTCCGCGCGTCCCCTCCGGCCGGGGGACGCCGGGTGCGTACTTCCCCGTGAGGTAGCCGCCGCCGAGCGGATGGAACGGGAGGACCCCGAGACCGGTGCGCTCGGCATAGGGCACGACCTCGGTCTCGATCCCCCGCGCGAGCAGGTGCCAGTAGCCCTGGACGGTCGCGAACGGGGTCCAGCCGTGGTCGCGGCAGAGGGCCGCGCACTCGGCGAGCCGCCATGCCGCGACGTTGCTGGCGCCGATCGCGCGCACGAGACCGGCCTGCACGAACGAGTCCAGCACCTCGAGCAAACGTGCGGTGTCGACGTCGTCGGCGGGGGCGTGGTGCAGCTGGAAGAGGTCGATGCGGTCCGTGCGCAGCCGTCGCAGGCTCTCGTCGAGCTGCTCGCGGAGGTGCGTCCCGAGGTCGGCGTCGCCGAGACCGCGCAGGTTGAACTTCGTGGCGATCACCCAGCGGTCGCGACGGCCCTCGAGCACCTCGCCGAGGAACGCCTCGGACCGGCCGCCGTTGTAGATGTTCGCGGTGTCGACAAGGTCGACGCCGAGGTCGGAAGCAGCGTCGACGACCCGGCGCGTCGCTGCGAGATCGAGTCTCGGCGGCCCGAAGACGTTGCCGCCGAGGCCGAGGAGCGAGACCTGCGGGCCGTCAGAGCCCAGCGATCGACGCGGCAGCATCGGCACCCAGGTCGATCGCGATGCGACGGGCGGCCCAGCGCACGAGGCGCGCGTAGTTGGCCTCGTCGAAGTGGCTGGTCGGACCGGACACCGACACCGCGGCGATCACGTTGGCGCCGGTGATGATCGGCGCGGCTACGCAGGTGATGCCCAGCGAGCTCTCCTCACGGTCGACGGCGACGCCGGCCTTGCGGATGCGCTGGAGCTCCGCGACCATCCGGCCCGGCTCGGTGATGGAGTACGGCGTACGACGCGGCAGTCCCGACTCGACGACGGAGCGCACCACAGCGCCCGGGCTGCTGGCGAGCATGACCTTGCCGAGGCCCGTGCAGCCGGCCGGGACGCGACTGCCGACCGCGGTGGGCACGCGCGGCGAGCGCGGGCTGCTGACCTTGTCGAGGTAGAGCACGTCGGTGCCGTCGAGCACGGCGAGATGGACGACGTTGCCGCCGGCGCGGACGAACACCTCGGTGAGCCACGGCGCCGCGATCTCGCGCAGGCCGCTGGGCCAGCGCCGCTGGACGCTGGTGCCGAGCTCGAAGAGCCGCCACGACAGCCGGTAGCCGCGACCGTCGCGCTCGACGAGCTCGGCGTCCTCCAGCAGCGCGAGCAGCCGGAAGGCGGTGGACTTCGCGACGCCGGCCTGGCGGGCCAGCTCGCTGACGCCGAGCACCGGGCCGTCGCTGCGGAACACGTCGAGCAGCCGCAGCGCCTTGGTCACCGAGGCGGTGCCGGAGGCGTCGTTGCTCTCGCGTCGCGCCGCGAGCGAGGTGGGTTCGTGCATCTGCGCGGTCATGCCTTCGGGATTCCCTTCGTCAGTGACGAGAAGACGCTGCTGGTGCCTGGTGCGGCCCCCGGCTCCCGCTCGGGGGCCGCACCGGTCGACGGGTCGGCCTCAGTGCATGGTGTTGACCGGGCCACCGGTGTTGAACTCGTAGTTGGCCCACGAGGTGTACGCGGTGTCGTAGATGTTGCAGATGTGGCTGCCGCCGGTGCGCAGGTCGCGCCAGTAGCGCTCGAGCGGCTTGTCGGTCCAGACCGCCGCCGAGCCGGCCAGCGCGAAGACCTTGTCGACCGACTCCAGCACGCGCTGCACGGCGCGCACCTGGTCGCGACGGAACTCCAGGCGCTGCGCGGTGGTGAGGGGCTCGCCGCGCTGCGCCTGCTGGTAGAAGTCGTCGCTCATCTTCTCGAGGAGGATGACCGCCGAGCTCCAGTCGGCCTCGGCCTCCGCGAGCGCCGCCTGCTGGAACGGGTCGACCTTGGCGACGACGCCAGCGGCGGAGACGCGCTTCTGCATGTACTCGCGGTAGGCGTCGAGCGCACCGCGGGCGATGCCGAGCGTGCCGCTCGCGATCGCCGTGGCGAACGTGCACCCGAAGGACATGCCGTACAGCGCCTGGCCCTCACGCCGCTCGCCGTAGTAGACGCCCTCGATCATCTTGGGCGCCTCGATCACCCGGTAGTCCGGGATGAACTGGTCCTTGATACGGATGTTCTTCGAGCCGGTGCCCGACAGGCCCATGACGTTCCACGAGCCCTCGACGATCTCGTAGTCGCCGCGCGGGAGAACGAAGTGACGGATGTCCGGAGGCGTGCTGATGCTGCCCTCGTCGTCGGTCACGATGCCGCCGAGGATGACCCAGTCGCAGAAGTCGGTGCCGGTGGAGTAGGGCACGTCGGTGGTGAACTCGAAGCCACCGTCGACCACCTTGGCGCGGCCGACCGGCGCGTACGGCGACGCGGTCCAGGTGTCGGGATCCTCGCCGTAGATCTCCTCCTGGAGCCGGCGGTCCATGAGCGCGATCTCCCACGGGTGGACGCCGACGACGCCGGCGATCCAGCCGGCCGACGGCGAGTACTGCGCCACGGCGCGGACCCACTCGAAGAAGACGTTCGGGTGCTCCTGGTAGCCGCCGCAGTCCTTGGCCTGCAGGAGGCGGATGCCCCCGGACTCGCGCAGCACGCGGGCGGTGTCCTCCGTGAGCTTGCCGAGCTCGTCGCTCGCCTGCGACTGCTGACGGAGGAGGTCGGCGTTCTTGTGGATGTGCTCGATCGACTCGTGCATGGTCAGGGCCCTCCGGGTCCGGGTCGCAGTCAGTTGTTCTGGATGAAGTCGATGACGTTGCGGTTGAACTCGGCGGGGTGCTCGATCATCGCCCAGTGGCCGCAGCGGTTGAACAGGGTCAGGCGCGAGTTCGGGATGTGCGCCAGCAGGAGCAGCGAGTGCTCGTAGGGCACGACGCGGTCGTCGCGGCCGTGGAAGAGGAGCGTCGGCGTCTTGATCGCCATCAGGTCCTCGGCGGTGAACCACTGCCGGATCGGGCCGCCGCCCTTCTTGAGGGCGTCGAGGAAGTTGGTGAGGTGCTCGGGGTGCGTCACCGCTGAGTCGAGGCGCTCCTGCGCGAGGGCGTCGACGCGGTCGCCCGGGTCGAACATCATGATCTCGCAGAGCAGCTTCATGTTCTCGAAGGTGGGCTCGCGGTAGCACAGCTGCAGCACCTTGAGGCCCTCGGTGGGCCCGTCGCCGGGGCTGAACAGCTTCGGCGCGCGCGTGGAGCCCGAGCCCATCGTGATCAGGTGCGACACGCGGTCGGGGTGCACGACGGCCAGGCGGATCGCGGTGATGCCGCCCATCGAGTTCCCGACGAGCGCGGCCTTCTCGATGCCGAGCGCGTCCATGAAGTCGATGTGCATCTGCACGTGGTCGGACTCCTCGAACGTGACGGTGTCCGAGTCGCCCCAGCCCTGGCAGTCCACGGCGTAGACGTGGAACTGCTCGGCCAGCGCGCCGATGTTGTTCGAGAAGTTGACCCAGCCCGTGGCGCCCGCGCCGCTGCCGTGCATGAGGATCAGCGGGTAGCCCTCGCCGGCCTCCTGGTAGTGGACCTTCCCCGACTTCGTCTGGATGGTCCTGCTGGTCGACGCCTTGGTGAGCTCGGCCACGCCGTCCCTGCTTTCTGGTGGTGTCTCGATGGTGGATTCACGATGTCGCTGTATGGAGCGATCGTTCTAGTGATGACGGGAGGATGTCAGTCAGGTTTCGCGACGTCAAGCATTTCTGGAGTATTCGTTACAGGATTTCGACCAGCAGGCGGACGCCTTCACGAGCGGTGCGCAGGCGCGACCTCGTGCAAGCGTTTCCACCTGCGCCGCAACGGAAGACGCCGACGGCCCGGTCCCCCGAGGGGGCCGGGCCGTCGCAGGTCGTCGGTGCAGGTCAGGACGTGCGCGACCTCGACCGGACCACCTTGGCCAGCGCGACGGCGATCACCAGGCCGGCGCCGTAGAACACGTTCTGCACCCAGCCCGCGAAGCCGAGCAGCTGCAGACCGAAGATGCCCGTCCACAGGAACCAGATCGCGATCATCGTGCCGATCGGGTTGAACTGGCCGGGCTGCACGACGGTCGTGCCGAGGAACACGGCGGCGAGAGCAGGCAGCAGGAACTGCCCGGACGACGTCGGGTCGAAGCCGCCGAGGGCCGACACGAGGATCAGCCCGGCGAGGCCCGCCAGCAGGCTGGAGACGATGTAGGCGCCGGTGCGGATCCCGTTGACGCGGATGCCGGCGAGGCGCGCGACCTCGCGGTTGGCCCCCACGAAGAGCATGTGCCGGCCCAGCGGGGTGAACGCGAGGATGTAGGCGATGATCAGCGCGAGCCCGATGCCGTAGTAGAACGAGATGGGCATCCCGAGCACCTGCTTGAGCGCCAGCTCGCTGAAGACCGGGTCGTTGAGCGACACGATGTTGCTCGACGAGATCCACTGCGACAGACCGATGAGCAGCGTCCCCGTGCCGAGCGTGACCACGAACGACGACACGTCGAGGTAGACCACGAAGAACGCGTTGATCGCGCCGGCGACGGCGCACGCAGCGAGCGCGATCAGGCAGGCGATCCAGACGTTGACGCCGTGCGTGGTGGCGAGCACCGGCACGATCGTGGCGGACAGGCCCATGATCGACGCGACGGACAGGTCGAACTCGGCCACCAGCAGGGTGACGAGCGCCGACATCGCCAGGAACACGAGCACCGGCTGGCCGCCGAAGATCGCGCGCACCGCACCGATCGAGCCGAACGAGTGCGGCATGAGGATGTAGTAGACGAGCGACATCGCCGCCCACACGAGCACGAGCGCGTACTTGCTCGTGATGGTGTGCAGCCACCTCGGCTCGTACTGCGACCGGAGCGTGACGCGCGCCGGCGGCTCGCTGGGCTCGGCCGGCTCGCCGCTGTCGCTGATGATGCGGCCGGTGACGTCGTCGTCGCTGCTCAGGCGGACCGCGGAGCTGTCGCTCGACGGGTCGGGGTTCACGCGGGACCTCCTGGGGTTGGCGCCATGACGGCTTGCTCGTAGATGGCCTCGAGCACCTCGTCGGCGCTGTCGGTGCGCAGCTCGACCACCCGGCCGTCGCGCGAGAGGACGAGGATGCGGTCGCACACCTCGACGAGGTCCGAGGGCTCGCCGCTGGCGAGGACGACGCCGACGCCGCTGTCGGCCACGGCCTGGATGCTCGTGAGGATGTCCTGACGCGCGCCGACGTCGACGGCCTGCGTGGGCTCGTGCAGCACGAGCACCTGCGGGCTCACCGACAGCCACTTCGCGAACAGGACCTTCTGCTGGTTGCCGCCGGACAGCTCCTTGATGAGGGTGTCGGCGCTGCGGGTCTTGATGGAGAGCTTCTCGATGGCGGCGTCGGCCTCGTCCTGCTGCCAGGAGCGCCCGACGAACCAGCTGCTCCCCCGCCTGCGGATGTTGGGGAGCGCGATGTTGTCGCGGATGCTCATCTCGAACGCGAGCCCGTCGCGGTCGCGCCGTTCCGGGACCAGCGCGACGCCCGCGCGCAGGCAGGCCGCCACGTCGCCGTCGGCCAGGTCGACCTCGCCGGCCTGCGTGCGCAGCCGGCCGGCGTCGGCCGGCCGGGCGCCGGACACGAGGTAGGGGATGGTCTCGAAGCCGGTGCCGGGGAGGCCGGTGATCCCGACGATCTCGCCGCTGCGCACCTCGAGGTCGAGCGGCACCCGGCCGGGGTCGGTCCGCAGCCCGCTGACCGTGGCGACGACGGCGCGGCCGGCGAGGTCGGTGCCGCGGCGCGAGAGGGTGCCGACCGTCTTGCCCAGCATCAGCTTGGCCATGTCCTGCTCGGTCAGCGTCGAGGTCTCAAGGCCCCTGCCGACGACCCGTCCGTCGCGCAGGACCGTGACGCGGTCGGCGAGGGCGAGCACCTCTTCGAGGTTGTGCGTGACGATGAGCACCGAGGTGCCCTCGGCGACGACGCGCTTGAGGAGGCCGTGGAACCGGACGAGCTCCTCGCGCGGCAGGGCGCGGGTCGCCTCGTCGAGGATGATGACGCCGCCGCCCGCGCGCTGGTCGCGCAGCGCCCGCGCGATGCCGACCTCGGCCCGCTGGGTCGCGTTGAGCGCACCGACGGGGGTCGCAGGGTCGACGTCGACCGAGAGCCGGTCGAGCACCCGCTGGGCGATCTCGCGCTGCTTCCGCCAGTCGATCTTGCGCAGGAACCGGGACCGGACGAACCCGCCGACGCCGATGTTCTCGGCGACCGAGGCGTGGTCGAGCAGCCCGAGGTCCTGGTGCACGACGGAGACGCCCGCCGCGCTGACGGCCTCCCACTGGACGGGCAGCTCGACCTGCTGCCCGTCCAGTGCGAGGGACATCCCGGCGTCCGGGGCGTGGTACCCCGTGAGGATCTTCACGACCGTCGACTTCCCCGACCCGTTCTGTCCGATCAGGGCGTGGATCTCGCCCGGTGCCACCAGGAGCTCGACGTCGTCGAGCACCCTGGTGGAACCGAACGTCTTCGAGACGTGCCGAGCCTCGAGCCGGTAGGAGGTCATCGCTTAGCTGATGCCCCACGCGGTCTTGAAGGCCGCCTGGTAGGAGTCCGACCCGTACCACTGGTTGGAGAGGTACGCCTCGGGCGTCAGCGTGAGACCCGAGATGTTCGACGAGTCGAAGTACCGGTTGGTCAGCGTGGAGTCGGCCACGACCTCGTCGCCCACGAGGAGCTGGAAGAGCGCGTTGGCGTACTGCCAGCCGGTGTAGATGACCGGGGTGCCGAGGTCGCCCGCCTGGGTGCCCGCCTTCACGTTCTGCATGTTCGGGAGGTCACCGCCCGTAGCGACCACCTTGATGTCGGTCTTGCCCGCGGTCTTGACCGCCTGCAGGACCGGAGGCACGAACGAGTCGACCGGGACCATGATGACGTTGACGTCGGGGTTCTGGACCAGCGCTGCGCTGACCGCCGACGGCAGCTTGTCGACGTTCGGCGTGGTGAACTCGACCGTGGCCAGCGCGCAGCTGGGGCAGAGCGCCTTGTACGCCGCGACGCCGGCCTCGGAGGCCGAGGTGGTGAGGCTGGAGTCCATCAGCTTGAGCCACAGGCCGTTCGGGGCCTTGTCCCCGGCGGCGACGATGCCCGCTGCCGAGGTGGTCTCGTACATCTTCTTGACGTGCGCGCTCGGGTCGAAGAAGGCGAGGTCCTTGCTCGCGGTCTTGCCGCCCGAGGGCGCCTCGCCGGCGACGAGCACCGGGATTCCCTTCGCGGTGAGGGCGTCGTAGGCGGCGGGGAGCATCGCGTAGTCGACGAACGCGGTGACGACGGCATCGGCGCTCTGGTCGGCGGCCTGCTTGAGGCAGTTGCCGATGTCGGCCGGGTTGAACTTGCCGTCGCACAGCTTCACGGTGCCGCCGGCGGCGGTCACGGCCTGGTTGAAGCCCTCGTAGAAGCCGTGGATGACCGGGACGGCGTCGCCGATCGGCACCCACCAGATGGTCTTGCCCTTGACGTCGACCGCCTTCGAGAGCTTCGTGGCCTCGGGCCAGGTGATCTCGGCCTTGAGCGGGTCGATGATCGCGGCGGCGGCAGCGCCCGGGGACGAGGCCGACGCGGAGCCGGTCGGCGAGGAGGAGCTGTTGCTGCTCTCTCCGGCGCCGCAGGCGGCGAGCACCAGGGCGGCCACCGCCGCCGTGGCCACGGTCAGCGACCGCTTCACGCTCGTAGTCATCCAGGTTCCTTTGCGGTCGTGCACCCGGAGCGGGTGGCTGGGACGCAGGCCTTCTGGCCCGACGGTGGAGCAGAAGTTACAGAGAAGGGTCGGGGCTGTTAACCGCCACGTTCCGTCTGTCGGCACGTCGTGACGAACCCGTGCTCTTCCTTGCTCCGCCGCTGGTCAGAGCGGTTCAGGGCCGTCCCCTCAGGAACCGGACGACCCTCCCCAGGCACCGAGGAACGCGTCTTCCGCGGCGCCGAGCTCGTCGAGCCGGAACATCTCCTGACGGTCCTGCCACGACAGGATCCGGTCCGACCACGAGTCGGTCTCGCCGTGCTCGTGCAGGTGCGCGAGCGCCTCCTGGCCGGCGCGCAGCATCGCGCGCATGAGGAAGTTGGCGAACAGGACGACGTCGAACCCGATGGCGTGCAGCTCCGCGACGCTGCGGGCGGGGGTCTTGCCGCCCTCGACCATGTTCGCGACGAGCGGGACGCCGGAGAACTCGCGCCCGACGGTCTCCATCTCCTCGTGCGTGCGCAGCGCCTCGATGAACAGGGCGTCGGCCCCGGCCTCGAGGTAGGCGTGCCCGCGGCGCACCGCCTCGTCGAGGCCGAGGACCCCGCGTGCGTCGGTGCGCGCGACCAGCAGGAGATTCGAGTCCTGCCGCGCGGCTGCAGCGGCTGCGATCTTCGCCTGCATCTCGCCGCCCTCGATGAGCGTGTGCCCGTCGAAGTGACCGCAGCGCTTGGGGAACGCCTGGTCCTCCAGCTGCAGCGCCGAGGCGCCGGCCTGCTCGAAGAGCTGCACCGTGCGGATCACCGAGGGCACGTTCCCGTAGCCGGTGTCGATGTCGACCACGAGCGGGAGGCTCGTCGCCGCGAACATCCGCTGCACCTGGCCGAGGATCTCGGTCTGGCTCACCAGCCCGATGTCGGGCAGGCCGAACTGCGCGTTGGAGATGCCCGCGCCGGTGGCGTAGACGGCTGCGAAGCCCGCGCGCTCGACGAGCAGCGCCCCTGCAGCCTCGGAGGCGCCGGGGAGCACCAGCGGCGCTGGCGCGGCGAGCGCCGCGCGCAGCGCGACCCGGCGCTCGGCGGCGGCGCGGACCGGTCGGACCTCGATGTCGGTCATGGGGGCTCCTGGGGACCTCGGTGGTGCGCGCGACGGTAGCCCGGTCCGGCGCGCGCGTGCCGCCCGTGTGCTGCGGAACCGAACACCGGCTTTACAGGTGCCGTCGACGCACCTATCTTCCGGTGCTCTGTAACAGTTACTACAGGATGCCGGAGACCCTCCCTGTGCGCCAGCCGCTCTCCCAGGTGCTGTCCGAGACCGGACGCCCGGACGTGCTCGTGCTCGGTGCCGGGCAGGCGGGCCTGACCGCCGCCGTCGCCGCCGCGCAGCAGGGCGCGCGCGTCCTCGTGATCGAGAAGCTCGCGCACCCGGGCGGGTCCACGGCCATGTCGTCGGGGCTGACGGCCTACGCCGGCACCGACGAGCAGCGCGCGCTCGGCATCGAGGACACCGCGGAGTCGCTCAAGGCCGACATCCTCGCGACCGGTCAGCACCGCAACGACGAGGCCCTGGTCGACGTCTACTGCCGCGAGCAGCTGACGACGTACCGGTGGCTCAAGGAGCTCGGCGTCGAGTACGGCCACGTGCATGCGGCGTCCGGGCAGAGCGTGCCGCGCTCGCACGCCACGGACCCGAGCCGGATGATCGACACCCTCGCCAAGCGCGCCGAGGAGCTCGGCGTCCGGATCCTGTTCGGCATCAGGGCCTTCTCGCTGCTGCGCGACGGCGACGACGTCGCCGGCGTGCTCGTCGAGAACGGCGGCTCGCTGGTCGAGGTGGAGGCCGGCTCGGTCGTGATCACGACCGGCGGGTTCAGCCGCAACCTCGAGCTGCTCGACCGCTTCGTGCCCCAGATGGTCCACGCGATCCACGGCGGCTCTCCCGGCTCCGAGGGCGACGGCCTCCTCATGGCGTGGAAGGCGGGCGCTGACTTCCGCGACACCCCCTACGTCAAGGGCACCTTCGGCATCCACCCCGGCGACGACCCGCGCGAGAACGGCACCGGGATCCTCGCGGTCTACAAGGGTGCGATCGCCGTCGACGTCCGCGGCCGACGGTTCGTCGACGAGTCCAAGCCCTACAAGGAGATCGGCGACGCGTGCCTCGCGCTGCCCGAGCACGTCGCGTGGCAGGTGTTCGACCAGCAGACGATGGACAAGGACGACCCCGAGGTCCACATCTACTGGTTCTCGGGACGGCTGGCGACGGGACTGCTGGAGACCGCGGACACGCTCGAGGAGCTCGCCGAGAGGATCGGCGTACCGGCCGGCACGCTGCGCCGGACCGTCGACGACTACAACGCAGCGGTGCGCGGCGAGCGCGACGACGACTTCGGCCGAACGTCTCTGTCGGGCACCAGCGAGCGGCCCACCGAGATCGTGCAGGGCCCGTTCTACGCGCACCTGTCCGGCGCGTCGGTGCTCGCGACGTACTGCGGGCTCACGGTCGACCCGGAGACGCAGGTGCTCGACGTGTACGGCGAGCCGATCCCCGGGCTCTTTGCCGCGGGCGAGGTCACCGGCGGCTTCCACGGCGCCGGGTACGTGACCGGGACGTCGGTCGGGAAGTCCGGTGTCTTCGGCCGGCTCGCAGGCCTCGCCGCAGCGGCGTACGCGGGTGTGCGCGCATGACGGACCTCTTCTCGCTCGACGGACGGGTCGCCCTGGTGGTCGGTGCCGCGGAGGGCGGTCTCGGCGCCTACAAGGGCGCGACCGTGGCGGCGGCCGACCTCGCGGCACGCGCCGAGCATCTCGCCGATGCGGCGGGATCCTGCGGACCGTCGACCTCCACGCACTCCGTCGACGTCACCGATGCGGGCTCGGTCGAGCAGCTCGTCGACGACGTCGTGGCGGCGCACGGCAGGATCGACGTCCTCGTCGCCTGCCAGGGGGCGATGCTGCGCCGCGAGATCGAGCTCACCAGCCCCGAGGAATGGCAGCGCGTACTCGACGTCAACCTCACAGGCACCTGGCTGCTGGACCGCGCGGTGCTGAAGCCCATGCGCGAGAACGGGTACGGCCGCATCGTCAACGTCTCGACGGTGTACGCCGAGCGGGTCGGCCCCATCCCGGAGACCGCCTACTACGCGTCCAAGGCGGGTATCGCGAACGTGACGCGCGCCGTCGCCGCCGAGGCCGGGGCGCAGGGCATCACCGCGAACTGCCTGGCTCCGGCGGTCTTCTACCCGACGCGCATGACGGCACCGCTCGCCGACGACCCGGAGCGGCTCGAGTGGTTCCGCACCCGCACGATGCTGGGCCGCCTCGGCGACCCGGCCACCGATCTCACGGGCCCGCTGCTGCTCCTCGCGAGCGACGCGGGCGCGTACCTGACAGGACAGATCCTCTACGTGGACGGCGGTTGGTCAGCATGGTGAGCACGGCACTCCTCCTGGTGGACTACCAGGTCGCGCTCTGCGAGGAGGGCGAGCACACGCGCCTCCCCGCCCTCGCGGCGCAGGTGCGCGAGCGCGCCGTCGTGGCGAAGGCGGCGACGGTCCTCGAGAAGGCGCGCGCTGCCGGCGTCTACGTCGTGCACGTGCGACTCGCGTTCGACCCGACCTACGAGGTGCGCACGAACCGCACCGCGCGCTGGGACTCCTACCCCGCGGAGCGGGCGATGCTCGCCGACTCCCCCGCAGCGCAGATCGTCGCGCCGCTCGCACCCGCCGCCGGTGAGCCCGTGGTGGTCAAGGGATCGGTTGACCCCTTCATCGGCACACCCCTCGAGCAGATGCTCGCGGGCAACGGGATCCGCGACCTCGCCGTCGCCGGCGTCGCCACCAACCTCGCGGTCGAGTCCGCGGTGCGCCACGCGGGCGACAGCGGCTTCCGGGTGACCGTGATCGAGGACCTGTGCGCCTCGTTCTCCCCGGCGGCGCACGACTTCTCGGTCGGCACGATCCTTCCCATGTTCGGCGCCGTGCTGTCGTCGGACGACTACCTCGCCTCGATCGCGACGGGAGCCTGAGATGGCGCACGAGTACGACGTCGTGGTGGTCGGGTCCGGCATCGCCGGCCTCTCGACCGCGATCTCCGCGCTGGAGGGCGGCGCGCGCGTCGCCGTCGTCGAGCGCGCGACCGAGGCCGAGAGCGGCGGCAACACCCGCTACACCGAGGCCTTCCTGCGGATGGCCTCGCTGGAGAAGGTCGCCCACGACCTCGAGGACCGGCTGCTGTCCGACCACATGGGCTACCCCGACCCCGGCGTGCTGCAGGAGGCCGTCCAGGACCGCTCGGCGTGGGGCGCACCGATGCGCACGCTCGACGTCGTCGACGGCGACGTCGTGCTGCGGCTGGCCGAGGAGGCACCGACGACGCTGCAGTGGCTCACGGCCCACGGCATGGCGTTCGACGCACTGCCCACGCCGTTCCTCACGCAGTCGACGACCCGGATGTCGCCCGTCGGCGGCGGCTGGCAGCTGGTCGAGACCCTGTCGGCACGGGCCAAGGAGCTCGGTGCGACGTACCTGTACGAGACGACCGCGCTCTCCCTCGTGCAGGACGACGAGGGCGCCGTCGTCGGCGTGCGCACGTCGCCGCACGGCGTGCTGCGCGGCCGGGTCGTGCTCGCCTGCGGCGGGTTCGAGGGTAACAGCGAGATGCTCGCCCGCTACATGGGACCGAGCGCGCTCAACACGCGCCCCGTCGCGCGCGGCGGGCACTACAACAAGGGCGAGGGCATCGAGATGGCCCTGGCGATCGGTGCCGCGGGCGCCGGCAACTTCGGCCTCTTCCACGCCGAGCCCATCGACCCCCGGTCCGGTGTCGCGGAGGCGGCGATCTTCGCCTTCCCGTACGGGATCCTCGTGAACAAGCAGGGCGCGCGGTTCGTCGACGAGGCGCGCGGACCGGTCGACGCCTGGTACGAGCGCGTCACCCGCGACATCCACGACCAGACCGACGGCATCGCGTGGATGATCCTCGACCAGAAGGGCCTCGCGATCCCCAACCTCACCGCGGGCATCCGCACCGACCAGGCCGCGATCTCGGCGCCGACCCTCGAGGAGCTCGCGACCAAGCTCGACCTCCCCGTCGACGCGCTGGTCCGGACCGTCGGCGACTACAACGCCGCCTGCACCGGCGGGCCGTTCGACCACAGCGCCCCGGACGGTCTCGCGACCGTGGGGGTCGTGCCGCCGAAGTCGCACTGGGCCCAGCCCGTCGACCAGGGACCGTACGTCGCCTACCCGATCATCGCGGCGAACGTGTTCACCTTCGGCGGCCTGCGCATCGATGCCGACTCCCACGTCGTCAGCCGCAGCGGGAGCGCCATCGAGGGCCTGTACGCCGCTGGCGAGATCACGGGCATGTACTACTCGAACTACACCGGGTCGACGTCGGTGCTGCGCGGCGCGGTCTTCGGCCGCATCGCGGGGGCGAACGCCGCGGCGGGGCGCTGACATGCGCATCTGGCACCAGAGCTTCACCGTCCTCGACGACGTCCCGCACTACACCTCGGCGATCCAGCGGCACTTCGCGCGCGTGGCGTCGCCGGGGACGACGGTCGACCTGCACGGGATGGCTCCGGGCACCTACCCGAGCGACTACCCCGGCGTCCACATCGGCTACGCCTACCTCGCCGGGCTGCACAAGGAGCAGTTCGTGCGCGCGGCGCAGCAGGCGCAGGCCGAGGGCTACGACGCGATGATGATCGCGACCATCCCGGACACCGCGTTCGAGGAGTGCCGCAGCGTCGTCGACATCCCCGTGGTCGCGTTCGGCAACACCTCCGTCGCGTTCGCGTCCACCCTGGGCAGCCGGGTCGGGATCGTGCACTTCATCGGGGAGCTGCGCGACCAGATCCGGCGCAACGTGCGCTCGTACGGCTTCGGCGACCTCGTCGGTCCGGTGGTCCAGGTCGACGCCCGCTTCCACGACATCATGGCGGCGTACGCCGATCCCGACGGCCTGCTCGGGGCGTTCCGCGCCGCGGCGCGCACGGCCATCGCCGACGGCGCCGACGTGATCGTCCCGGGCGAGGGCCCGCTCAACGTGTTCCTGGCCGACCAGGGCCTCGTCGAGGTCGACGGCGTCCCCGTGGTCGACTCGCTGGGCGTGCTGCTGCAGATCGCGGAGGTCCGGGCCGCGAGCTACCGGCGCACCGGGCTGACGCCGTCGCGCACCGGGTTCTTCCACGCCCAGCCGCCGGCCGAGGCGATCGAGGCGACCCGCGCGTTCTACCGGACCTACGGCGCATGACGGTCGACGTCGACGCCGCCGTGATCGGCGGCGGCGCCGCCGGCATGGTCTCCGCCCTGCGCGCGGCGCGCGGCGGCCTGACGGTCGCGCTGTTCGAGAAGTCGACGCAGCACGGCTGCAACACCCAGGTGTCGAGCGGCTCGCTGGCGGCAGCGGGCACGCGGTGGCAACGGGCTGTGGGCATCGAGGACTCCCCGCAGCAGCAGGCCGACGACATCGTTCGCGAGAGCGGCGACGAGTCGACCCGGCAGCTGGTCGAGGCGCTGTGCGCGGTCGCACCGGCGTACCTCGAGTGGCTCGACGGCGAGCTCGGGCACAGCCTGGAGCTCGGCGGCGACATGCGGCGCCACGGCATGTCGGTGCCGCGCCTGCACACCGATCCGGCGCGCTCGGGCGGGACGGCTCTCGTGCGCACGCTGCGCTCGGCCATCGCCGCCGACGACCGGATCGCGTTCGTCGACGGCACTCCGGGGGTCGGGCTGCTGTCCGAGGGCGGTCGCGTCGTCGGCGCCGCGGTGCTGCAGAACGGCGAGCGCGTCGAGGTGCGCTCGCACGCGGTGGTCCTGGCGTCCGACGGCTTCGCGGCGAACGCGGACCTGCTCGCGACGTACATCCCCGAGGCGGTCGACGACGTGTTCCAGGGCGTCTCGACGTCGACGGGGGACGCGCTCGCGTGGGCGACGGAGCTCGGCGCCGCGACGCGGTGCATGACCTCGTTCCTCGGCAGCGGCATGGTCGTGCCCGGCTACGCGACCCGGGTCAACCCGTCGCTCCCCTTCCGCGGCGCGCTGCTCGTCGGCCTCGACGGGCGCCGGTTCGTCGACGAGCACGAGCACGGCTACTCCTCGCTCGCGACGGTGCTGCGCATGCTGCCGGGCCGTCGCGCGGTGCTCGTGTGGGACGACGTGCTGCACGGCCCGTCGCTGCAGTCCGAGCTCATGCGCGAGTCGGAGCGGGCTGGCGCGTTCCGCCGGTACGCCGACGCGGCGGCGCTGTGCGCAGCGCTCGGCGTCGACGCCGACGCGTTCGCGACGACCGTGGCCGGGTTCGTCGGGTGGGACGAGGTGACCGGCACCCGTCGCGCCCTGGCCGCGCCGTACTGGGCCGCTCCGCTCACGAGCGGAATCCTCGCGACGCAGGGCGGCCTCGACATCGACACCACAGGTCGGGTGCTGCGCACCGACGGGTCCTGGATCGAGGGCCTGTACGCCGCGGGCGGCACCGCCGCCGGCATCAGCGGCCCGTCCTCGCGCGGCTACTCCTCCGGCAACGGCCTGCTGCACGCGCTGGGTCTCGGCTGGATCATCGGCAACCACCTCGCCACGAACCGTTGATAGGTGCTGTGCCGCCGGTATTCCGGCGGCACAGCACACATCAACGGAGGTCTTCGGGGTCGTCGACGCGGGCGAGGAGGCGCGACCCCCGCCCGAGCGCGAAGAAGGCACCGACGAGCAGCAGGCCGAGGCCTGCCACGACCATCGTGGCGCGCGGGCCGACGTGGTCGGACAGCGCACCCTGCAGCAGCGCGCCGATGGGCGTCGAGACCATGTAGACCATGAGGCGCACGGCCATCACGCGGCCGCGCAGGCGCTGCGCGACGATGAGCTGCACCGCGGTGTTCCCCGACGACACCGACATGAGGAAGCCGAGGCCCAGCGCCCCGAGCGCGAGCGACCCGGTGACGACGTTGGGCGACAGCCCGAACGCCACCACCGCGACCGCCTGCAGGAGCAGGCCGTACAGCAGGGTCGCGCGCAGCCCGCGATGGCCCTTGGCCCGGACCACGAGCGGCACCGCGAGGATCGCCCCGATGCCCAGCGCCGCGTTCATCACGCCGAGCGCGACCGGGCCGACGCCGTACACCGACCCCGCGAACACGACGGTGAAGCCGAACGCCGGAGTCGCGAGGAGCCCGATGAGGCCGACCGTCACCACGACGACCGCGATGCCCGGCTGGGTGGGGATGTAGCGGACGGCCTCGACGAAGCCGGACACCAGCCGCGTGGTCGCCGCGTTGGCGACCGACCGGGCCCGGACGAGCGCGAGCGCGCCCACGACCACCACGAACGACGCCGCGTTGAGGGCGAACGCGGGGCCTGGCCCGAGCGTCGCGATGACGATGCCCGCGATGGCCGGACCGAGGGACCGCGCCGCGTTGAACTGCAAAGAGTTCAGGGAGACGGCGCTCACCAGGTCCTCGCGCGGCACGAGGTCGTTCACGAAAGCCTACCACGACGGCATCGTCATGCCCCACACCAGGCCGATCGCGGCGACGAGGCCGAGGATCACGCCGACCGAGTGGGCGCCTGCCGCGTAGACCCACCACAGGAGCAGCGCGAGCGCCGACAGGACGCTGAGGAAGGTCATGAGCAGGCGATGCCGCTCACGGGTGTCGGCGAGGTGGCCGCCGAGCGGGCTGCCGAAGAAGCCCGGGAGGAACTGCGCGGCGGTCGCTGCGCCGACCCACAGTGCGCTGTGGGTGATCTCGAAGATGACGTACGGGACCGTGAGGTTCTGCAGCCACGAGCCGGTGTTCGAGATCAGGGCACCGGTCCAGAAGATCGCGTAGTCGCGGTGGCGGAAGGCGCGCAGGGCGCCCTCGCGCGGCGGTGCGATCGCGGCAGCGCCGTCGTCGGACTCCGCCGCCGTGCTCACCCGCGCCTCCTCCGCCTCTCGCGCCACCGTAACCGGAGTGCGCGCGCACACGGAGGAAGCCGTCCCGACCGCCGGAACATCGACCCCGAGATGTCGAGCGTCGACAGGCTCCCGCCGTACGACGTCCTACCTCTCGGTCGTGTCAGCCGACGGCGCGCGTCACCAGGTCGGTGATGCGCTTCTCGTCGGCCTTGGTGATGGCGGTGATCGCGAACGACGTGGCCCACATGCTGCCCTCGTCGAGCTGCGCCGGGTCCTGGAAGCCGAGCGTGCAGTAGCGGGCCTTGAACTTGCCGGCGTCCTGGAAGAAGCAGACGACCTTGCCGCTCTTCGCGTACGCCGGCATGCCGTACCAGGTGCGCACCTCGAGGTCGGGTGCCGCAGCCAGGACGAGCGCGTGCACCTTCTCGGCGATCGCCCGGTCCTGGTCGTCCATGGCGGCGATCTTGGCCAGCACGTCGGCGAGGCCGTCGGCCTTCCCGGCCTTCTGCGCCCGGCGCTCCTTCGCCGCCTCCTTCATCGCGGCCTTCTCCTCGGCGGAGAACGCGCCGGCGTCGGCCTTCGCGGCAGCGGTCTTCCTCGCGGCGGTCTTCGTGGCGGCGGTGCCCGTGGCGGTCTTGCTGGCGGAGGTCTTCTTGGCGGCGGCCATCATCGGCTCCTTCGTCGTCGAGTGGCACGAGCATGCCAAGACGTGCGGGAGAACGCTTCTCCGATCCTGCTCGCGCAGTGCCGGAACCGTCACGGTCGATGCACCTCGACGAGGGAAAGCGTCGTCAGGTCCGAGCCGGACGAGATCCTGCCTGTCGTCGGCCGCACGGGGCCGGCCGCGTGCTTACGCGGTGGCGCGCTTGCGGGCCTCGGCGAAGACCTGGGCGAGGACCTCCTCGGGCTGGGCGCCCTGGAGGGCGACCGCGGCGGGCGAGAGCCCGTACGCCGGGTCGATGTCGGCACCGGCGTCGGCGACGAAGGTGGGCACGGCGTTGACGCCGAGCTCGCGCCCGAGCTGGAACGAGGCGTCGAGGCGCGCGAGGTCGAACGCGGCGACGCGGGCCTCCACCTCGTCGCGGGTCTCCCCCGAGGCCTCCGCGGCCACGGCGTAGCAGACCTCGGGCTCGGTGATGTCGAGGCCCTTCTCGAAGTACGCCGAGTACATCGCGAGCAGCACGGTGCGCTGGCGCGGGTCGCCGTCGTAGGACAGGACGACGCCGTGCGCGAAGCGGGTGTTGGCCGCCTTGGGCATGCGCGCGTGGTCGATGGCGAGCCCGACCTCCGCGGCGACCGACTCGGTGCGTGCGAACGCCTCGTCGACCGCTGCCTCGCCGCCGAAGATCTCGGCGTAGTGCGAGCGCATCGGCAGGCCCTCCGGCGGCAGCGCCGGGTTGAGCTGGTAGGGCCGGTGCCGCACCTCGACCTCGCGACCTGCGGCGCGCTCGACCTCGAGGGCGCGGTTGAGCCGGGTCTGCCCGATGAAGCACCACGGGCAGGCGATGTCGGCCCACATGTCCAGGCGCACGGTCTCGGTCAGGTCGCTCACGTCGGTCCTCGTCTCGTCGGCAGGTCTGTCGCGGGCAGGTCTCCCCAGCAGCCAACCAGGCACGCCGCGCCGCCATTCCCACGTCACTGCCCGAACGCACGGATATTGAGCCCGTTTCCGTGCGTCCGGGCAGTGACGTCGAGGGATCCGTGCGTCGGAGCAGTGACGTGGCGACCAGCCCCGCTGGGACGGGTCGGCGTACCGGGATCAGCCGCCGGAGACGGAGAGCTCCGCGGCGGAGATGCCGGCGAGGAAGCCGTCGAGGTCGTCGGGGTCGTCGAGCCAGCCGTCGGGCAGCGCGACCCGCTTGCCCGGCTGGGTCCGGCCGCGCGGGCCCTCGGCCACCTCGCCGGGCCAGGGCTGGTCGAGGTCGAGCATCTCGAGCCAGTGGTCGACCTCGTCGAGCGACGACACCATCGCGAGGCCCTGGCGCACCTCGTGCGGCGCGCTGAACCCCTTGAGGTACCAGGCGATGTGCTTGCGGAAGTCGCGCGGTCCCTTGTCCTCGCCGAGCACCTCGACGAGGAGCGCCGCGTGCCGCCGCATCGCGGCGACGACGTCGCGCAGGCCCGGGTCGGCGGGGATCTCACGACCGGTGAACGACGCCGCGAGCTGCCCGAACAGCCACGGCCGCCCGAGGCACCCGCGGCCGACGACGACGCCCGCCGCCCCGGTCTCCTCCACCATCCGGCGCGCGTGCCGGTGCGTCCAGATGTCGCCGTTGCCGAGCACGGGTACGCCGTAGGGCTCGAGCTCCTCGACCAGGCGCGCGATCGTCGACCAGTCGGCGGTGCCGCCGTAGAGCTGCGAGGCGGTGCGGCCGTGCAGGGCGACCCAGGCGGCGCCCTCCTCGGCGGCGGCGCGGCCGGCCTCGAGGTAGGTGATGTGCTCGTCGTCGACGCCGACGCGCATCTTCACCGTCACGGGCACCGGCTCGCGGCCGTGCACCCGCGCGGACTCCGCGGCGGTCGTCACGGCGGAGCGCACGATCGCGCGGAACAGGCCGCGCTTCCAGGGCAGCGCGCTGCCGCCGCCCTTGCGCGTCACCTTCGGCACCGGGCAGCCGAAGTTCAGGTCGATGTGGTCGGCGCGGTCCTCGTCGACGAGCAGGTGCACCGCTGCCGCGACCGTCGACGGGTCGACGCCGTAGAGCTGCACGCTGCGCGGGCTCTCGTCGGGATCGGTCTCGATGAGCCGCATCGACTCCTCGTTGCGCTCGAGCAGCGCGCGCGAGGTGGTCATCTCGGTGACGTAGATCCCGGTGGCGGTGCCGTCGGTCGCGGCGCGCGCGTGCTCACGGGCGAGCCGGCGGAACGCGCGGTTGGTGATGCCCGCCATGGGTGCGAGCACGACCGGCACGCCACCGCGCGCGAGCAGCTCGTACCCCGGATTCGTCACACGCCCAGTGTCCCAGAGCCCCCGACGTACGCCGAATCCGTCACGCCGGACCGAGCTGCTGCCGGATCCGCCTCAGGACGACGCAGGACCCGCGACGTCACCGCTCGAACGCACGGCTTCTGGCTCGGGAACCGCGCATTCGGGCAGTGACGTCGACAGGTCTGCGCGGGTGGACGGACGACGGGAGGAGGGTCAGTGGCCGTACTCGATGACGCGGGCGACGTCGACGACGACGTTGACGCGCGCGCCGGTCGCCCGCTCGACCCACTCCTCGCCCGTGTACTTCTGCGACATCTCCTCGATGAGCTCGACCGCGCCGTCGTCCTCCAGGGTCGCGGTGCCCACGAGCGTGACGAACCGGTACGGGTCCTGCGCGTCGAGGACCAGCACGCTGATGCGCGGGTCGGCGAGCAGGTGGCGCTCCTTCACCCGCCCGCGCACGGTCGAGAACACGACCTTCCCGTCGCGCTCGCCCGCCCACACCACCGTCTGGTGCGGGGTGCCGTCGGCGGCGAGGGTCGCGATGGTGGCGAAGTTGGGTCCGGCGAGGAGCTCTCGCGCGAGGTCGGTCAGCATGCGCCGATCCTGCCTCATCCGCGCACGACGAGCGCCGGGTGCCGCGGATCGTCGACCCGGACGACGAGGTCCGCCAGCGACTCGGGGTCGCGCTCGGCGACGTAGCGACCCAGGGCGGGCAGCGTCCACGCCTGGTCGTCCGGCGTACGCCGCACCAGCGCGGCCGGCGTCAGCCGCAGGTGCACCGCGACCTCTGCCGGGAGACCGCGACCGAGCAGCACCGCGCCGGACACGACCACGACGCCGTCCTCGGGCAGCTCCACGACCGCAGCGCGCACCGACCGGTCGGTGACCGGGTCGCGCAGCGCGGGCAGCACCCGGCCGCTGTCGGGGAACCGGTCGAGCACCTCGCGGCGCAGCGCGCCGTCGTCGAGCCAGTCGTGCAGGAACGCGTCCTCGTCCTGCTTGCCGTACTCGAAGCGCTGGCCGGCCGGACGCCAGAACGACGACGCCCGCACGTGGACAGCGGGCCGTGGTGCCAGCGCCGCGACGAGCCGGTCGCCGAGCTCCGCCGGATCGGCCGCGTCGGCGCCGTCGACGAGGACGCGCGCGCGGCCCGGGCCGAGCAGCGCCACGACCGCCTCGGCCACGCCCTCGGGGGTGGAAGCGCGCACCTGCACGGGAACGATCCTGCCCGGCCGAACGGCCCACCCGTCCAGGGCCCCAGGGGCGAGCCGCAGGAGAGGTCGGCGCGGTACCTTCCCTATCGACTGAAAGGGCTCCCCCGATGGCCGAGACGCTCGCGCTGGACCACGTCATCATCGGCGTGCCCGACCTCGACGACGCCGCAGCGCTGCTGCTCGTGCGCCACGGGCTCATCTCGCTGCCCGGCGGCGAGCACCCGGCCTGGGGGACGCGGAACCGGATCGTGCCGCTCGGCGGCTGCTACCTCGAGCTCGTGGAGGTGGCCGACCCGTCGGTCGCGGAGACCTCCGGCTTCGGCCGGTGGATCGCCGCGATGGCCCTCGGCGACGCGCCGTGGGGCTGGGTCGTGCGCTCCAGCGACCTCGATGCGACCGCAGCCCGCCTCGGGCTCGAGGTCGGTGCCGGGCAGCGCGTGCGGCCCGACGGCCTCCGGCTCTCGTGGCGGCTGGCCGGCGTCCCAGACCAGGACCCCGCCGAGCGGCTGCGTCCCTTCTTCATCCAGTGGGACGAGGGGACGCCGATACCCGGCGCCGTCGCCGTCCCGCACCCGGCCGGGCAGGTCGCCGTCCGGTCCGTGACCGCGAGCGGCACCGACCTCGAGCCCTGGCTCGGATCGCCCGTGCCGCTGGTCGACCTCGAGCCCGGTATCGGCGGCATCGAGCGGATCACGCTGCTCGGCGACGACGGCGACCTCCTGGTCACCCCGCCGCTCGCCTGACGCTCACAACCTGCTCTCGACCTCGCCCCGCGGCGAAAGTCCGCACCCCTCGACGGCCGATGTGATCCACGACACCGGACCTACGAAGCGGGGCGAGACGGATGAAGGCAGCATCGAGGGTCGCGACCGTGCTCGTGACCGCCGCGACGGTGGCCGTCGTCTGCGGAGGCTGGGGCTCGGCGATGTCGTCGCCCGCGGACGCCCCCGCACCGGCATCCCTCACGACCGCCGCCGACGGGTCGGGCCGCGCAGCAGGTGGGAGGGCCACCGGCGACGTCTTCCTGCTCGCCTCGCAGTCCCTGCCGCAGGGACTCGCCCTGCCGAGCGGTGTCCGCCCGGCCAGCACCGCGCGCACGTTCGCCCGCGGCGAGCTGCGCGGCTGGGAGACCACCGTCGACCTCGGGCCCGTCGCCGTGACCACCGTGATGCGCAGCCTGCGCGACGACCTGACTGCCCAGGGCTTCCAGCTGAGCGGCGGCTCGCACGACGTGTTCGGCATGCGTCAGCGCCACGGGCGCTGGGAGATCGTCGTCGCCAGGGTCGAGCACCACGGCCGCGCGGACGCGCAGCGCGACGTCCTCACCGTCGGGATCGGCAGCCGTCCCGCCTGAGACGCGACCGGCTCAGCGGTCGAGGGCCGCGTCGAGCAGCCCGACCGGCGGCGAGCCGAGCGAGAGCAGCGCCGCGTGGAAGCGGGGCAGCGAGAAGCCTTCTCCCCACTGCGATCGCGCGCGCTCGCGCAGCTTCAGGATCTCGAGCTTGCCCCAGGTGTAGCGGCCGTAGTTGGGGTCGTACGTCGCGCGCAGCGCCTCGGACCGGGCCGCCGGCCCGGCGAGGAACGCGTCGCGCTCGAACATCGCCGTCGCGTCGTCGACCGTCAGCGCCCCGGTGTGGATGCCGAGCGCGGAGAGCAGCCGCGTGACACGGGTGAGCGCCTCCAGCGCGACGCCGACCCGGTAGCGCGGGTCGTCAGCACGGAAGCCGACCTCGAGGACCATCTCCTCGGCGTAGTGCGCCCAGCCCTCCACGAACGCGTACGTGTGCAGTGTGCGGCCGACCGCGCTCCCGACGTGCCGGAGGGCGCGCGCGTGCGCGAAGTGGCCGGGCGAGACCTCGTGCACGGTGATCGCCGGCAGCGTCGTGGCGCTGAAGACCTGCAGCCACTCGGCCTGCTCCTCCGCCGGCCACGAGGACTCGGGCGGCGTGATCCAGTACCAGGCAGGGGCGTCGTCCTCGTAGGGTCCGCCGGCCGCCATCCATGCCATCGCCGAGCGGAGCGCCTCGGGCGACGGGCCGACCAGGCACTCGCCGTCGTGGTAGGGCACGAGGTCGTGCCGGCGCGAGAACGCGAGCACCTCGTCGACCTGCTGCTGCGCCTCGTGGATCACGCCGTCGGAGTCGGGGTGGTCGGCGAGCAGCCGCGGCACCAGCTCGCGGATGGGGGCGTCGGGGTCGACGGCGGCGCACGCCTCGCGCAGCATCGCGAGCAGCCGGTCGCGCTCGGCCTCGCCCTGGCGCGTGCGCGCGGCGAGGTCGGCGATCTCCGACGAGATCTCGGCGAGCGACTTGCCGGCCGCATCGCGCAGCACCGGCGTCAGCAGTCCGCGCTCGGTGTCGACGGCGATCGAGATGTTCTCGGTGGCCGGGTAGACGATGTC
>JBGAJT010000200.1:0-6802 GCA_044224785.1 Candidatus Nanopelagicales bacterium
GACGGTCAGGGAGCCGCCGTCGGCGACGGCCTGGTGGTGGCTGGAGTTCACGCGTGTGTCCGTCGTACCGAGGATGCGCGCCACGAGCGAGCCCTCGGTGAACGTGGCGCCGTGCTCGGTGAAGGTGCCCGGCCGGTCGCGGTGCACGAGGCCGTAGCCGGCGCTGGGCAGGTCCTGGATCAGGTGCCCGCCGGCCGCGATCGCCATGATCTGCAGGCCGCGGCAGATGCCGAGCACCGGCAGCCCGTGGTCGCGGGCGGAGCGGTAGATGCGGATCTCGGTCCGGTCGCGGTCCAGGCGCGGGCGGTCGGTGGTCTCGTGCGGCTCGTGGCCGTAGTTGTCGGGGCCGACGTCGGCACCCCCGGCGATGACGACGCCGTCGAGCCGCGAGACCACGGCCTCGACGCCCTCCTCGTCCCACACCGGCGGGATCACGACGACCGCGGCCCCCGACGACTCGAGCGCCTCGACGTAGGCGCGGTGCAGCACCACGGCGTCGACGTCCCAGGCGCCCCAGGCCGCGCGCTCGCCGTAGCAGGAGATCCCGATCACCGGTCGCATGACCACAGTCTCGCGCATCGCCGCTCGATCCGGCGAGGGCGAACGGCGTACGACGCCGACGACGGCGCGACAGACTTGCCCGCATGACCCTGCGGCTGCGACGCCTCGTCGAGATCCTCCCGAACGTGTGGGTGGCGCGGTCGCGCCGCTACGAGAGCGCGACGACCGTGCTGCTCGACGGTCATGGGGGAGCCCTCGTCGTCGACCCGAACTGGGACGCCGACGAGCTCGCCGCCATCCCCGCCGACCTCGCCGACCTCGGCGTCACCTGCGTCGCCGGCCTCGCCACGCACCTGCACTACGACCACGTGATGTGGCACCCCGACCTCGGCGACGTGCCGCGCTGGTCGACGCCCGGCACCGTGCGGATCACGCGCGAGCAGCGCGCCGAGGTGCTCGCGCCGCTGATCGGCGACATCCCCGACGACCTCATCGACATCGCCGGCCACCTCACGCCGATCGCCGGCACCGAGCTCGACTGGCGCGGCCCGAAGGCGATCGTCCACGAGCACGACGCGCACGCCGTGCACCACCTCGCGCTCGAGATCCCCGACTGGGGGCTGCTCGTCTCCGGCGACATGCTCAGCGACGCCGAGCTGCCCTACCCGGACGACGACGACACCGATCTGGTCCGCTACCGCGAGGGCCTCGACTCGCTGCAGGAGGTCGCACGCCGGTCGCGGTACGTCGTCCCCGGCCACGGCACCTCCGGCACCGATGCCCTCGCCCGCTGGGACGCGGACCGCCGCTACGTCGACGACGTCGTCGAGAAGGGCGCGAGCGACGACCCGCGCATCCAGAACGACGAACAGCCCGAGATGCACGAGAAGAACCTCGCCCGCGCGCGCAGCACGCCGCCGCGCTGAGCCGGAACGAAGGCTCGCGTCGCTGTCAGGGCGCGGTCATCAGCGCGCGCACCGCGCGTCCGCCGAGGGTGCCGCGAAGGACCGCGCGCGCACCCGCGACACGCGTGTCCCACGTCCCCGCGAGGACTCCGGTGATCGCGGATCCGCGCACGCGCGCGCCGATCGACGTCGTCCCGACCGTGCGCAGCCGCACGGTGACGCGGTGGCCGTACCGGTCCCACACGACCGTGCCCGACACCGCGAGGTCGCGGACGAGCCGGTAGCCCGACAGCGAGAACGTGACGACGTCGTAGCCGTCGGCCGTCCAGGTGCCGCCGCGCAGCCCATGGCCGCCGACCTCGTAGGTCTGGTACCAGCGGTCCATCAGGTCGGCGACGGTCTCGGCCGCCGTGCGGGTCGCCGACAGCCGCGCGCGCGACGTCGTCGAGCCGGCGAGCGGCCGAGCGGGTGGCGCGTCGGGGCTCCGGACGCGGAACGCCGGGGTCGCGCGGTTCGGCGGGACCTTGGCCGCGCACCGGGACCGGGCCGCGATCACCGCGGTCGTCGGATGGGCGATGAACGCGCGCACGATCGGCTCGGCGCAGGTGTCGACGTCGCCGACAGCCGTGACGTGGAACGAGTTCGCGACCAGCACCTGACGTGCGTTCGGCCACTGCCGGGCGACGATCGCGCCCTCGGCCGGCGTCGTGATCGAGTCGAGCTCGCCGGAGAGCACGAGGACGGGGACCGACGCGGGGTAGCGGCCGCCCGGCGGCGGGATCGGGCCCTGCGGATACGTCGCCGGGGCGGTCGGCCACTGAGTGCACCAGGTGAGCGTCTGCCAGTCGCTGCGCAGGAACTCCGCGATCGTGAACGGGGCGTAGACACCCGGGTTGCGCGCCTCCTGCCGTGCGACCGCCGCCGCGAGCTGCGTGCGGCGGACCGACGGCGGCTGGGTCATGTCGTAGAGCTGCGGATAGTCCTGGCACGAGACCGCGGCGTCCGCGCCCTCGCTGTAGTCGACCGGGTCGCTGGAACCGCCGCCGGGGAAGTCCATCTCGGCGACGAGGCGCAGCAGCGGAGCGGCGTCTCGCCGCGTCGACCAGGCGCGGATGGCGGCGTCGAGCTCGCGGTAGGTCACGGGGCCGTACGTCGCGTTGAACGCGAGGGTGAGCAGCTTCGGCGCGTCGAGGCGGATCCGGTGCAGCGCGCCGTCGCCGCCGTAGACGCGGCCGACGAGAGGTGCACGCCTGACGGCGGCGGCCAGGGTCGCGAGGCGCCGCGACGTCCTGGTCCCGAGCGCCGCGCACGTCGGCGTGCGAGCGCACACGAGGTCGAAGGAGCGGCGCATCGCCGGCGTCATCGTCGGGTACCACGCGGTCTCGCCGTACGTCGGGTACGCCGAGTCGAGGACGAGGCTGCGGACCTGCTCGGGGTGGCGCCCGGCGTACACCTGGGTGAAGAACGTGCCGTAGGAGTCGCCGTAGACGTCGACCTTGCCGAGCGCCAGCGCGTCGACGACGGCGGCGAGGTCGTCGGCCGAGAGCGCCGAGCCGTAGAGGTGCGCGTGGCCGCCGAGCCGCCGCGCGCAACGTGCAGCGGCAGGGGCGTAGGCGCCGCTGAGCTCCTGCAGCTCGGGGCAGTCGATGGGCTCGGTCCGACCAGTACCGCGCTGGTCCACGAGCAGGAGGTTGCGCCGGTCGAGCAGCGGTCCGTACATCGCGGCGTAGGAGTCGGCCGACCCGGTCGTGGAGTAGCCGGGGCCGCCTTCGTGCGGGACGACGGTGCCGATCGCGGGACCGGTGGCCGCAGGCACGAAGGCGAAGCCGACCTCGAGCGTGCCCGGCACCGCACCCGTCGGGTCCCACGGCCGCGTGATGGTGCCGCAGAGCGCACCCTCGGTGACGTCGCACGGCGTCAGGTCGACGGAGCCGACCTGCACCGCGGCGGCCGCTGACCGCGCGGCGGGCGCGAGGTGGCCGGTCGCTGCGGGACGGGGGCGAGCGGGGAGGTCGCGGGACGGCGCAGCGGAGGCGACGGTGGCGGGCACGAGCGAGACGACCAGGCCGAGGCCCAGCGCCGCTCCCAGGACAGAGGCGCGCATGCCGCCACCTCACCACGCGCGACCTTCCGAGAGAAGGCCCGTGGCCCGAGCGTGACCTGCGACGCGGGCCTTCCGGAAAGTGCGCGGCTGCTGTCAACCTCGGGTGCGCTCGTGCGTCCTATCCCGTGACGCAACGAGCAAGGGGGCGTGATGAGCGGCAGCGGAGACGTGTGGGGTCCCGACGGGGTCCCGTCCTCTCCGCGCGCCGCGGTCACGCACCTGTTCCACCATCACTACCGACGCCTCGTGGGCCTCGCCGGGCTCATGGTCGACGACCGTGAGACGGCCGAGGAGGTCGTGCAGGACGCGTTCGAGGCCCTCTACCGACACTGGGACCGGCTGCGTGATCCGTACGCCGCCGTCGCCTACCTCAACCGCAGCGTGGTCAACGGATCACGGTCCACGGCGAGACGCCGCATGACGGAACGGGCGTACGACCTGCCCGATGCCGGCGTCGCGCCCTCTGCGGAGAGCGCCGGCCTGGACGGCAGCCAGCGCGCACAACTCATCTCGGCGGTGCGGGCGCTTCCGCAGCGCCAGCGCGAGGTGATGGTGCTCCGCTACTTCCTCGACCTCTCCGAGGCCGAGATCGCGGAGTGGCTCGGCGTCTCCCCAGGCTCGGTGAAGCGACATGCCTTCCGAGCCGTCGACACCCTGCAGAAGCGGATGGAGGCCTGGGCATGAACGACTTCGCGTCCGTGCTCTCCACGGCCCTGCGGGACGAAGCCGAGGAGATCTCGATGTCCGTGGACATGAACGAAGGAAGCACGAAGCTCGACCAGCGGCTCGATGCCGCCGATCGGAGCCGTCGCCGCCGCACGTGGTTCGCCGTAGCCGCCGCTGCGGTCGTGGTCGCAGGTGTCGCAGTCGGACTGCGCGCGCTCACGGCGCAGCACGATCCGGCACCGGTCGCGCCGAGCCCGACCCCGTCGCGAACCGCTGCCCCGTACACGAGCTCGGCCTTCGTCGTACCGATGACCCTGACGCCGCCGGGATGGACGGTCCCGAGCACCACCACGCTCGACGACCTCGCGCCGACGCGGATCGTCTGGGGCCAGAGCGAGTGCGCCCCACCCGCACCGTGCGACTGGGGCGCGGACTTCGGTCTGCGCATCGTGGCTCCGGCGACGTACTGGGCGCCGACGAACATCAGCAGCGCGACCCCGGTCCGCAGCTATGCGCAGTACGCCGCCTACGTCGGGACCTGGTCCGCGGCAGGCATTCCCGTGTCCGACCGGGTCGACCGCAAGGTAGGTGGGCGCGATGCCGTCGTCGTCACGATCCAGGCATCGGCACCGACCCAAGGGGTCTTCGGCTGCGAGCTCGCCACCGAGGCGAGGCCGAACTGCTGGTCGCCCGAGCCCAGCCTCGTGATCCGGTTCGCCGTGGTCGATGCGCCCGGGCACCCGATCATCCTGTGGACGAAGGCGTCGGAGAAGAATCCGGCCGTTTCGGACGCCCTGAGCGCGTTCGACACCATGCTCGACTCGGTGGTCTTCGGCCCCGCGCCCTCCGCCTCCTGAGTCGACGGGTCCGGCATCCGACGGGGGTGCCGGACCCGTCGTCCTGCGCCAATCCGCGGGATTCGCCGCGGATCGGTGTCAACCTCGGAAGCGCTCGCGCGACCTAGCACCTGACACCGAGCCGGAGGGGGTGCGACGTGAGCGGCGACCAGAGCGGGAGCGGGCGCGACGCGTTCCCCACCACCGCACGAGGGGCCGTCTCGGCCCTGTTCGTCGTGCACCACCGACGCCTCGTCGGGCTGGCCTCGCTGCTCGTCGACGACCACGGCACCGCGGAGGAGATCGTGCAGGACGCGTTCGAGTCGCTGTACAAGCGCTGGAGCGGTCTGCGCGATCCCGGTGCTGCCGTGGCGTACCTGGACCGCGCCGTCGTCTACGGCGCCCGGTCGTGGGTGCGTCGCCGGATCACGGCGCGCGGGTACGTCCTTCCCGATGCCGGCACGTCGCCGTCGGCCGAGTCCGAGGGCGTCGACCTGCGTCGCAACGCCGATCTCGCGGAGGCCATCCGCGGGCTCCCTCAACGTCAGCGCGAGGTCGTCGTGCTGCGCTACTACCTCGATCTCTCCGAGGAGCAGATCGCCGCCTGGCTAGGTGTCTCCACCGGGTCCGTGAAGCGTCACGCCTTCCGGGCCACCGCAGCGCTGCAGAAGCGGATGGAGGCGTGGGCATGAACGACCTCGACAACGCCATCGTCGCCGCTCTGCGCGCCCAGGCCCAGGAGGGCGCCATGAGCACGGACACACCGCAGGAGCAGCAGATCCTTGAGTCCCGGCTCGACGAGCTCGATCGTCGCAGCCGCAGCCGGAGCAGGCGCGTCGCCTGGGGAGCTCTGGCAGCCGCCGCAGCCGTGCTGGTCCTCGTGGCCGTCGGCGTCAGGTTCGCGCGCGCCCCCGGGAACGACGGGGTGGCGGTGGCGCCCCAGCTCCCGCTGTTCACGTCGAGCAACTTCAACGTGCCCTTCACGGTGGAGAGCCTGCCGCGCTGGCTCACGACCCAGTCGCTGGAGCCGACCTCCGAGTCGAAGGAGTGGATCACGTGGAACCGCTGCCCCGACAACGGCACCGAGTGCATCGGGTTGTCGTTCAACCGCTACTCGAGCGTCGACCGCGACAAGCGGCAGGCGGTGTCCTACGTCGACTACGTCGTGTACCTCGACCAGCTCGAGCGCGCGGGGAAGGTCACGATCCAGAACCGTGAGGATGCACGCGTCGACGGACTGCCTGCGGTCGTCTACGACATCACGCCCAAGACCGACCTGCTCGGCGGCGTCGGCTGCCAGCAGCCCCACCAGCCGCCGGGTGCGCGCGTCGACGTCGAGGCGCGCGGTGGAGGCCAGCCGCTTCGCGACCAGGGCGCGCGCGGTCGCCTCCTCGTCGTCGGGGTCGAGCGCGTCGAGCGCCTCGGCGATCACCGGCTCCTCGACGCCGCGCTGACGCAGCTCGTGGCCGAGCGCGCGCCGTGCCTTGCCCGAGGAGGCGTGCCGGGTGAGCACGTAGTTCTCGGAGTACGCCGCATCGTCGACGAGCGCGACCTCGGACAGCCGGTCGAGCACGGTGGCGGCGACGTCGTCGTCGATCCCCCGCCGGCGCAGCACCGTCGCGAGCTGGCCGCGCGTCTTGGGCGACGACGTCAGCTGCTGGAGGCAGATCGTGCGGGCGACGTCGTAGGGATCGGCCTCCGGAAGGTCGTCGGGCGGCCCCCCCCGGGGGGGGGCCGGGGCCGGCCGGCCGGGGGGGGGCAGAGCGCCCAGGGGGGGGTCGGGCCCACCG
>JBGAJT010000201.1:0-6769 GCA_044224785.1 Candidatus Nanopelagicales bacterium
GTCGAGCACGCGCACCGAGCGCAGCAGCTTCACCTTCTCGTCGCGCACGGCGTTGGCGCGCAGGCTGGTGGGCAGCTCCATGCCGGTGAGCGCGAGCAGCTGGAACAGGTGGTTCTGGAACATGTCGCGCACCGCGCCCGCGGTGTCGTAGTAGCCCCCGCGGCCCTCCACGCCGACCGACTCGGCCGCGGTGATCTGGACGTGCGAGACGTGGTCGCGGTTCCAGATCGGCTCGAACATCGTGTTGGCGAAGCGCAGCGCCAGCAGGTTCTGGACCGTCTCCTTGCCGAGGTAGTGGTCGATGCGGAACACCGACCCCGAGGGGAACACCTCGCCGATCGTCGCGTTCAGCTCGCGCGCGCTCTGGAGGTCGTGCCCGAACGGCTTCTCGATGACGACTCGGCGCCACGCGCCGTCGGTCGACACCGACAGCCCGGAGCGCTTGAGCTGCTGGACGACGGGCCCGAAGAACTTCGGCGGGATCGACAGGTAGAACGCGTGGTTGCCGCGGGTGCCGCGCACGCGGTCGAGGTCCATGACGACCTGGGAGAGCATGTCGAACGCGGAGTCGTCGCCGATGTCGCCCGCGACGAAGCGGATGCCCTTGCACAGCTCCTGCCAGACGTCCTCGCGGAACTCGGTACGGGCGTGCTCGCGGACCGAGTCGTGCACGATCGCCGCGAAGTCCTGGTCGGCCCAGTCACGACGGGCGAAGCCCACGAGCGCGAAGCCCGCCGGCAGGAGACCGCGGTTGGCGAGGTCGTAGACCGCCGGCATCAGCTTCTTGCGCGACAGGTCGCCCGTGACGCCGAAGATGACCAGGCTGCACGGTCCGGCGATCCGCGGGAGACGCCGGTCGCGCGGGTCGCGGAGCGGGTTGTCGGACGGCGCGGTCACGCCGGTGCGCACCCGGCCTCCTCAGCCCGCGGCCGCGGCGAGCGCGTCCTGCACCGCGGAGAGCAGCTGCTCCCAGGAGTCGACGAACTTCTCGACGCCCTCCTCCTCGAGCACCTGCACGACGTCGTCGAGGTCGATGCCGGCCTCGCGCAGGGCAGCCAACGCCGCGTGCGCGGATGCGATCTCCGGGACGATCGTGTCGCCGGCGACGTCGCCGTGGTCGCGGCAGGCGTCGAGGGTGGCCTCCGGCATCGTGTTCACGACGTTGGAGGTCACGAGGTCGACGACGTAGCGCGTGTCGGAGTACGCCGGGTCCTTGACGCCGGTCGAGGCCCACAGCGGGCGCTGCACGTGCGCACCCTTCGCCGCCAGCGCCTGCCAGCGCTCACCGGCGATGACCTCCTGGAAGGCCTCGTAGGCGACGCGTGCGTTGGCGATCGCCGCGGTGCCGCGCAGCGGCGAGCCGTCGCCGAGGCGCTTGTCGACCTCGGTGTCGACGCGGCTGACGAAGAACGAGGCCACGCTCCCGATCGTCGCGAGGTCGTGCCCGTTCGCTTCCGCCTGCTCGAGCCCGGACAGCCACGCGTCGAGCACGGCGCGGTAGCGGTCGACGGAGAAGATCAGGGTGACGTTGACGCTGATGCCCTCGGCGAGCACCGCCGTGATCGCCGGCAGGCCCTCGACCGTCGCCGGGATCTTGATGAGGACGTTGGGCCGGTCGACGGCCCAGTGCAGGGCCTTCGCCTCGGCGATGGTCGGCGCCGTCGCCCGGGCGAGGCGCGGGTCGACCTCGATCGACACGCGGCCGTCGACGCCGCCGGTGCGCGCGTGCACGGGCGCGAGCACGTCGCACGCCCAGCGCACGTCGTACGTCGTCAGCGCCCGGATCGCCTCACCGAGGTCGACCCCGCGGACGGCGAGGTCCTTGACCTGCGCGGCGTACTCGGTCGCGCCGCTCGTGATCGCCTTGTCGAAGATCGACGGGTTGGTGGTGACCCCGACGACGTGCGACCCCTCCACGAGCGCGGCCAGGCCGCCGGATTCCAGACGACCCCGGTCGAGGTCGTCGAGCCAGATGGAGACTCCGGCGGCGGACAGGTCGGCGAGGCGGTCGGAAGACATGGCTCGACCCTAACCACGGCGGGCCCGCTGCGCCCGCAGGACGCCCGGGCTCGCCGCGCGTCAGTCGCGGACCGACGCCAGCGACTCGCGGGCCGCCTCGACCACGGCCTCGGTCGTGATGCCGAACTCGCGGAAGAGCGTGGACGCCGACGCCGAGGCGCCGAAGTGCTCGAGCGACACGGCGCGGCCGTGGTCGCCGAGGTACTTCCACCAGCCCTGGGCGATGCCGGCCTCGACGCTGACCCGGGCGCGCACGCCGGACGGGATGACGCTCTCGCGGTAGGCGGCGTCCTGCTCCTCGAACCACTCGAGGCAGGGGAGCGAGACGACCTGCGCCGCGATGCCCTCGGCCGCGAGGGCCTCGTGCGCCGCGACGGCGAGCTGCACCTCGGAGCCGGTGGCGAGGAGGACCACGTCGGGCGTGCCGTCGACCGCGCACATGACGTAGCCACCACGCGCAGCGCCCTCGGCCGACCCGCAGTCGGTGCGGTCGAACGTCGGGACGTTCTGGCGGGTGAGGGCGAGGCCGGTCGGCTTGCGGCGGCGGAGGATCTCGTGCCACACGACCGAGGTCTCGTTGGCGTCGGCGGGCCGCACGATCGCCAGGCCCGGGATCGCGCGCAGCGCCCAGAGGTGCTCGACCGGCTGGTGGGTCGGGCCGTCCTCGCCGAGGCCGATCGAGTCGTGGGTCCAGACGTAGGTAACGTCGACGCCCATGATCGAGGCGACGCGCACGGCACCGCGCATGTAGTCGGAGAACACCAGGAACGTGCCGCCGAAGGGCCGCAGCAGGTCGCTGTCGGCCATGCCCGAGAGGATCGAGCCCATCGCGTGCTCGCGGATGCCGAAGTGCAGGATCCGGCCGTAGGGCGACTGGCTCTTCCCGAACGGCGAGTCCGGCTTCACGACGGTGCCCGCGGGCAGGAACGACGGCGCGCCCTCGATGGTCGTGTTGTTGCTCTCCGCGAGGTCGGCGCTGCCGCCGACGAACTCGGGCAGGGCGGCCGCGATCGCCTGGATCACCTCGCCGCTCGCCTTGCGGGTCGACACGTCCTTGCCGGCGGGGAACTCCGGCAGGGCCAGGTCGTCGGGCAGCGTGCGGGCCTGGAGCCGGGCCAGCAGCGCACCGCGCTCGGGGTTGGCCGTGTGCCACTCGAGGAACGCGGCGTCCCACTCGGCACGCAGCGCGGCGCCGCGCGCCTTCACGCGGCGCGCGTGCTCGAGGACCTCGGGCTCGACGACGAAGGACTGCTCGGGGTCGAAGCCGAGGATCTCCTTGACCTTCGCGACCTCCTCGGTGCCGAGCGCGCTGCCGTGGGCCTTGAAGGTGTTCTTGAGCGTGGGCGCCGGCCAGCCGATGACGCTGTGCATGCGGATGAGCGAGGGCCGGTCGGTGACGTCGACGGCGTTCTGCAGCGCGGTCGCGAGGGCGAGGACGTCGACGCGGCCGTCGGGCAGGTGCTCGACGGTCTGGACGTGCCAGCCGTAGGCCTCGTAGCGCTCGGCGACGTCCTCGTTGAAGGCGATCGCGGTGTCGTCCTCGATCGAGATGTGGTTGTCGTCGTAGATGGCGATCAGGTTGCCGAGCTTCTGCACGCCGGCCAGGGACGAGGCCTCGGACGTGACGCCCTCCTCGAGGTCGCCGTCGCCGCAGATCACGAAGATCCGGCGGTCGAAGATGCTCTCGCCGAGCGCGGCGTCGGGGTCGAGCAGGCCGTGCTCGTAGCGGGCTCCCATGGCCATGCCGACCGCGGTGGCGAGCCCCTGGCCGAGCGGCCCGGTCGTGGTCTCGACGCCGGGGGTGTGGCCGCGCTCCGGGTGGCCGGGCGTGAGGGAGCCCCAGGTGCGGAACGCCTCGAGGTCGGACAGCTCGACGCCGTAGCCGGACAGGTAGAGCTGGATGTAGAGCGTGAGCGACGAGTGCCCGGGGGAGAGCACGAACCGGTCGCGGGCGACCCAGCCCGGGTCGGCCGGGTCGTGGGCCAGGAAGTGCTGGAACAGCAGGTAGGCGGCCGGGGCGAGGCTCATGGCCGTGCCGGGGTGGCCGTTGCCGACCTTCTGGACGGCGTCGGCGGCGAGGACGCGGATCGTGTCCACCGCCCGCTCGTCGAGCTCGGTCCAGGAGGCGTCGCGGAACAGGTCGGGGGAGTCCGGGAAGGTCGTCACGGGGCCCGAGCCTAGCCCGGAGCCTCGCGCACCGAGCGGGCGCGGCTACACTCGCAAGACGCCTCCGATCCGAGGCACCACCCCGTCCGCCGCCGCTGCACCGTGGAGCCGCTTGTGACCGCCGTCGACCCCCGGTCGGCCCACGGCCACGGTCCCTCCGTGGAGGGCGTGCGCGGCGCCGAGGTCGAGGTCAAGCAGCGGTCGAAGGTCGCCGCGTACGTCGCGCTGACCAAGCCCCGGATCATCGAGCTCCTGCTCGTCACCACCGTCCCCACGATGATCCTCGCGTCGAGCGGCCTGCCCTCGCTCGCGCTCGTGGCCGCGACCCTGGTGGGCGGCTTCCTCGCCGCCGGCGGCGCGAACGCGCTCAACATGTACATCGACCGCGACATCGACAGCCTCATGGTGCGCACCGGCCACCGCCCGATCGTCACCGGCGAGGTCAGCCCCAACGGCGCGCTCGCCTTCGGCCTGCTGCTCGCGGTCGCCTCCGTCGGCTGGTTCGCCGTCACGACCAACGCGCTCGCCGCCGCGCTCACCGCGGCCGCGATCCTCATGTACGTCGTGGGCTACACGCTCCTGCTCAAGCGCCGCACACCGCAGAACATCGTGTGGGGCGGTGCCGCGGGCTGCATGCAGATCCTCATCGGCTGGGCCGCCGTCACCGGTTCCCTGACCTGGGCACCGATGGTGCTCTTCGGGGTCGTGTTCTTCTGGACGCCGCCGCACTACTGGCCGCTGTCGCTGCGCTTCAAGGACGACTACGCCGCTGCCGGCGTCCCGATGCTCCCCGTCGTAGCGCCGCTGTCGAAGGTGGCCCGCGAGATCATCGGCTACTCCTGGGCGATGGTCGTCACGTCGCTGCTGCTCGTGCCCGCCGCCGGGATGACGCCGTTCTACGCCGTCGCCGCCGCCGTCCTCGGCGGCTGGTTCATGTGGGAGGCCCACGCGCTGCTGCGCCGGGTCCGCCGCGGCGAGAAGGACGTCAAGGCGATGCGCCTGTTCCACGGGTCGATCAGCTACCTGGCGCTGCTCTTCCTCGTCGTCGCCATCGATGCCTTCCTCCCCTTCTGACCCACGCCCCTCGCCGTATCCGGCGTGATCTTGGTCAGTTGCCACCTTCTGGTGCCGGGTAGCGCACTTCTGACCAAGATCACGCGCGCCCTGGTGGGGCGGGGGGCGCGGGTGAGGTCTCAGTCGGCGCTGGCGAGCGCGGTCACGCCGCGGGTGCGGGTGCTGAGGAGGAGCCGAATCGTGGCCCACCAGATCACCGTCGCGAGCAGCACGTGGAACGCGACGAGCACCCACGGCTCGCCGGTGAAGTACTGCACGTAGCCCACGAGCCCCTGGGCGAGGAACGCGACGAGCAGGTGCGTCGCGGCGCGGGTCGTGCGCTCGGGCGCCGACGTCGCCCGCAGCGCGATGAGCAGGCCGATCAGCAGGCCGATGCAGAGGACGACGAGGTCGGCGTGCAGCCAGCTGATCATCCGCGGGTCGAGGCCGAGGCGCGTCGTGCGCTCGTCGCCGGCGTGCGGGCCGCTCGCGGTCACGAGCATCCCGACCACCAGGACGACGCCCATCAGGGCGGTGAGCAGCTGGGCGCCGATGCGGACCTCGCGGCGTACGACGACGGTCACGGGCTGGTCGCCCGGCTCGCCGGCGCGCGCCACCAGCACGGTCGTGAGGGCCACGATCGCCAGCGACAGCAGGAGGTGCGAGCCGACCATCACCGGGTTCAGCTTGGTCAGGACGGTGACGCCGCCGAGCGGGATCTGCAGCAGCGTCCCGATCATCGGAACCGCAGCCAGCCAGGTGAGCGCCGGCCGCGCGACCAGACCCTCGCGGCGGCGGCGCACCACGTCGAGGTAGGCGACGACCAGCGCGGCGACGGCGAGGACGAGCAGGACGCCGGTGAGGGTGCGGTTCCCGAACTCGACGAGCTTGTGCCAGGTCTCGGCCTGGTTCTCCGTCGGCGTCAGCGAGCCCTGCGCGCAGGTCGGCCAGTCGGGGCAGCCGAGCCCGGAGCCGGTGAGGCGCACGAGGGCACCGGTGACGATGATCGCCATCTGGGCCACGAGGTTCGCGACGTAGACCCGGCGCGCCAGCCGGGGGGCGCGGCCGTCGGCCACCGTCGCGGGCTCCGTGGTGGCCGGGTCGGGGAGCTGCGTCGTCACGTCCGCAAGGCTAGGCGACCGGGGTACGCCGGGCTCCCCCGCGCACCGGCGACTCTCGTCACACGGACGTGACGGCACGCGACGGTGCCGGGTCAGGACCAGCGGAAGGTGCGGGCGGTCGCGACTCCGGCGACGACGCCCCAGACGAGCAGGACGCCGGCGGCGGCCAGCGGGAACCCCAGTCCGTGCAGCAGGACGTCGCGCAGCCCCTGGCCGAGCGCCGCCGACGGGAGCAGCGGCACCACCGCGGCCAGCGGGCCGGGCAGCCGGTCGGCGGGGATCACGACGCCGCCCAGCGCCAGCATGAGCAGGTACAGGCCGTTGGCCACGGCGAGCGTCGCCTCCGCGCGCAACGTGCCGGCCAGCAGCAGCCCGAGGGCGCTGAACGCCGCAGTGCCGAGCACCAGCAG
>JBGAJT010000202.1:0-6762 GCA_044224785.1 Candidatus Nanopelagicales bacterium
GCGAGCGTCCAGTTCACCGCGCCGCCGTCGCCGCCGCCGGACTGGAGCATCGCGCCGAGCTGCTGCATGGCCGCGCCGAGCTGGCTCATGTCGAGGTTCGAGGGGTCGAAGCCCCCGAACCCGAAGGGCTCGGGCGTGCCGCCGGAGCCCGAGCCGCCGCCGTCCTCGTCGTCGGGGTCGCGGGGTGCGAACCCGAACGGGACGTCGCCGCTCATCGGGTGCTCCGGAACGCGCTGCCCTCGCGCGCGGCGGTGGGGGACAATGGCTGCATGCGCATGTCCTCCACGGTAACCAGCCGCGAGCGCGTGTGACGACCACAGAGGGTTCCGGGGGTACGCCGGCGGCGAACGCAGGTCCGCGCCGACGCTCGACCAAGGCGCCGCGGGCCGCAGCGGTCCCGCGGCCCCGCACGGCGCGCCCGCGCGGGGCGACCGTCGTGGTCACAGGTGCCGCAGGGGCCATCGGCGCGGCCCTGCTCCGGCGCCTGGTGGCCTGCGACGAGGTCGGCAAGGTCGTGGCTCTCGATCTGCACCCCGGCGACGCCGAGGGCGTCGAGTGGCGCACTGGCGACGTGCGCGACCCGGGCATCGCGGCGTCGTTCGCGGGCGCCGACGCCGTCGTGCACCTCGCGGTCGACTGGCGGCTGGAGTCCCCGGCCGACGAGCGCACCACCCTCAACGTGCGCGGCACGCAGACCGTGGTGACCGCGGCCGCCGCGTCCGGCGTACCTCGGGTCGTCGTCGTGACGAGCGCGGTCGTCTACGGCGCGCTGCCCGACAACCGCATCCCGCTGCCCGAGGACGCACCGCTGCAGGCCGTGCCCGAGGGGATCGTCGCGGACCTGCTGGAGATCGAGCGGGTCGCGGAGGACGCGCGTCGCGTGCACCCCGGCCTCGACGTCGTCGTCGTGCGCCCGGCCGCGCTGGTCGGCCCCGGCGTCGACACCCTCGTCACCCGCCACTTCGCCGCGCCGCGCCTGCTCTGCATCAAGGACACCTCGCCGGCCTGGCAGTTCTGCCACGTCGACGACCTCGCATCGGCGCTCGAGTACGCCGCCCTCGGACGCGTCTCGGGCACGATCACCTGCGGCAGCGACGGCTACCTCACCCAGCAGCGGCTCGAGGACCTCTCGGGCCTCAAGCGGGTCGAGATCCCGGCGTCGCTCGCCTTCGCGACCGCCGAGCGGCTGCACCGGGTCGGCGTGACGCCGGCGCCCGCCAGCGAGCTCGCCTACGTGATGCACCCGCTCGTCGTCCCGTCGACGACGCTGCGCGCGGCCGGCTGGCAGCCCGAGCACGACAACGAGTCGAACCTCGGCGCCGTCCTCGACGCCGTCGAGGGCGACCGCGCGGTGGCCGGCCGCCGCATCGGCAAGCGCGATGCCACCGTCGCCGCGACCTCGGCCGCCGGCGCGACGGTCGCCGTCCTGGGCGCTGCCGCGTTCGTGCGCGCCGCCCGCCGCGCCCGCCGCTGACGCACCGCCGCTGACGCACCGCCGAGCCCACCGACGCGCCCCTGCTGGGCCGTCCGGGAGGACGCGTGGTCGGGACGGGGCGCGCAGGCTCGTACCCTGGGCCCATGCAGGTCCTCGCCTGGCTGCTCATCCCGCTGGTGGCCACCGTCCTCGGCATCGCCTGGGTCGTGTGGCGCAGCCGTGAGCCCAAGCCGGTCGACCCGGAGCAGGGCATGGAGGAGCTGGCCCGCTTCCGCGAGGCGATGGAGAAACCGCTGCCCCAGCTGCGCCGGGAGCCCGTGGTCGACGACGGCGACGACCGGTGACCCTCGCGTCCCGCCGCCGCGCCTGGCTCGGCGCGGCGACCGCCCTCGGCGCCGCCATGCTCGTGGTGGGCGTGGTCGTGCCCGTCCCGTTCGTCGAGCTGTCGCCGGGGCCGACGTACAACACCCTCGGCGAGGCCGACGGCAAGCCGATCATCTCGATCTCCGACACCCCGACCTACCCGACGTCGGGCAACCTCGACCTCACGACGGTGAACGAGCGCGGCGGTCCCGGGCACCCGGTCTACCTCGGGCGCGTCATCGTCGGCTGGGCCGACCCGAGCGTCCGCGTCGTCCCGCGCGAGGCCTTCTACCCCGACGACGTCGACCCCGGTCAGGTCGCGGCCGAGAACACCCAGCTGTTCAGCGACAGCGAGTCCGACGCGATCGCGGCGGCGCTGCGCTACCTCAAGCGCCCGGTGATCACGCTGACGATCGTGTCGCAGGTGGTCGGCGGCGGCCCGAGCGACGGCAAGCTCGAGGCGGGCGACGTCCTGCAGAGCATCGACGGCGTCCGCGTGACCGAGCCGCAGACCGTCACCGAGACGATGAAGAAGGTCTCGCCGGGGGAGAAGGTCACGCTGGTCGTGCGCCCCGAGGAGGGCAAGGACCCGGAGAAGACCGTCGTGGTCACCACCGGCAAGGCGCCCGACGACCCGAACCGCGCGTTCCTCGGCATCGGCGTCGGCACGACCTACAAGGCGCCGTTCCCGATCTCGGTGCAGCTCGGCGGCGTCGGCGGCCCGAGCGCCGGGACGATGCTCAGCCTCGGCATCATCGACAAGCTCACGCCCGGCGAGCTCAACGGCGGCAGGTTCGTCGCGGGCACGGGGACGATCACGCCCGACGGCGAGGTCGGTCCGATCGGCGGCATCGCGCAGAAGCTCGTCGGGGCGCGTCGCGCCGGCGCCACGCTGTTCCTCGCGCCGGAGAGCAACTGCGACGACGTCGTCGCGGGCGGTGTGCCCGACGGCCTCACGGTCGCGAGGATCAAGACCCTCGGCGACGCCGTCGCAGCGATCGAGGCCTACGTCGCCGGCAAGCCCGTCACCGGCTGCACCCCCTAGCCGTCGACATGTGCTGAGACGCCGCTATACCGGCGCCACAGCACATATCGACGGGGGTCAGACGAAGGTGGCGCGCAGGGCGTCGGCGAGGCGGGGGACGAGCTCCTCGCCCACGAGCACCTGGTCGTCCTGGTCGTGGCTGCGCAGCCGCAGCGCGCACATCCGACCGCCCTCGCGCGTGACGACCACGACCATCCGCACGTCCTGGCGCTCGGGGTGGCTCACGGCCGCCTGCTCGAGCGCGTCGAGGTCGTCGTCGGGGAGCGCCTCCTCGGCGGCGGGCGGCAGCACGAGGCGCTCGAGGGCGAGCGCGGCACCGGCCACGTCGTCGGGCCACTGCGTCGTGGCGAGCAGCTCGTCGAGGGGCTGCTCGCGGTCGACGAGCTCCTGCTCGATCGGCGTCATGTCGTCGGGGGCGTGCTCGGTGCCGAGGGTCTCGGCGAGCTCGGGCTCGAGAGCCACCAGCTCGGCGGTGCGCGCCAGCGCGAACAGCCGCGGGTTCTGGTCCCAGCCGTCCTGGGCGACGTAGCGCTCGACCTCGCGGACGAGCTCGAGCAGGCGCAGGCCGCGCTGGGCCGCCTCGACGCCGGGAACGGTGGCGTCGTCCGGAACGTCGGCAACGGTGGGGTCGTCGGAGGTCACGACGTGATTGTGCCCCGGAGACCGGAAGGGCGACGCCGTGGACCGCAACGTAGGGTGCTGCTCGTGACGTTCGACACGCCGACCGGCGGGGACGGTCGCGGCGGTCGGACCGCCGTCGCCGAGCCTCCGGCACGCCGCAGCCGTGCGCTGGTGTGGACCCTCGTGGTCCTCGGCCTGCTCGCCCTGACCGCGGTCCTGTTCTCGAGCTTCTACACCGACCTGCTCTGGTACCAGTCGGTCGAGGCGACCGAGGTGTTCTGGACGTCGATCACCACGCGCATCGTGCTCATGCTCGTGTTCGGCGTCGCGATGGCCCTCATCGTCGGCCTCAACATGTGGATCGCCTACCGGGTGCGCCCGGTCTTCCGGCTGATGTCGCCGGAGCAGGCGAGCCTGGAGCGCTACCGGATGGCGCTCGACCCGCTGCGCCGCATCGCCGCGATCGGCATCCCGGTCGTCCTCGGTCTGCTCGCCGGCGTCAGCGCCACGGCGGAGTGGAAGGACTGGCTGCTCTTCCGCAACGGCACACCGTTCGGCATCACCGACCCGATCTTCGGCACCGACGTCGGCTTCTACGTCTTCACGATGCCGTTCGTGAGCTTCGTCCTCGGCTTCCTGTTCGCCGCGGTCCTGCTCGCTTTCGTGGCGTCGGTCGTCGTCCACTACATCTACGGCGGCATCCGTCTGCAGCCCGCCGACGACCGGTTCAGCCGCGCCGCGCAGGCGCACCTGGCGATCCTCGTCGGCGTTCTGCGCCGTGCTGTTCTTCGTGGCCGCGTTCCGCAGCGGCCTCACGCTCGCGCTCACCAGCCTGGTGCTCTTCGTCGCGGCGTCGCTCATCGTCGGTACGGCGTATCCGGCGTTCGTCCAGTCGGTGCAGGTTCTCCCGACCGAGGCGCAGCGCGAGGCGCCGTACATCCAGAACAACATCGACGCGACACGTGCGTCGTACAACCTCGCCACCGCCGATGTCACGCAGTACAGCGCGGTCGACGTCGCGACCAAGGAGGCCGTGGCCGCCAGCGTCGGGACGATCGAGAACATCCGCCTGCTCGACCCGGCGATCGTGAGCCCGACGTTCAAGGCGCTGCAGGGAAACCGCACGCAGTACCGCTTCCCCGACTCGCTCGACATCGACCGCTACCTGCTCGACGGCAACAAGCGCGGCACGATCATCGCGCTGCGCGAGCTCGACATCGCCGGTCTGTCGGAGGCGCAGCGCAGCAACTGGGCGAACGCGCACGTCTACTACACGCACGGCTTCGGCGTCGTCGCGGCGTACGACAACACGTCCAACGCCGGCAAGCCCGCGTTCTACGAGTCGGGCATCCCGCCGACGGGTCTGCTCGACATCTCGCAGCCGCGCGTCTACTTCGGCGAGTACTCGCCGACGTACTCCATCGTGGGCGCGCCGGCGGGCAGCGTGCCGCAGGAGATCGACTACCCGACCGACACCGGCGAGGCCAAGAACACCTACAACGGTGGCGGCGGCGTCTCCATCGGCTCGATGTTCAACCGGGCGATGTTCGCGCTCAAGTACCAGGAGCCCAACATCGTCCTGTCGGACACGATCAACAGCGACTCGCGCATCCTCGAGGTGCGCCAGCCCCGCGAGCGCGTCCGCAAGGTCGCCCCGTGGCTGCAGATCGACGGCGACCCGTACCCCGTCGTCATCGACGGCAAGGTGCTCTGGATGCTCGACGGCTACACGACGACCAACGAGTACCCGAACGCGACGCACACCTCGTTCGGCGACGCGACGACCGACACCACGACGCAGGCCGCCAAGAACGTCACGGCGCAGTCCCGCGACGAGATCAACTACATCCGCAACTCGGTGAAGGCCACGGTCGACGCCTACACCGGCCAGGTCACGCTCTACGCCTGGGACGAGCAGGACCCGGTCCTCAAGACCTGGATGAAGGCGTTCCCCGGCACGGTGCAGCCGCGTACGGCGATGCCCGACGAGCTGCTCGCGCACGTGCGCTACCCGGAGGACATCTTCAAGGTGCAGCGCGAGGTCTTCGCGTCGTACCACGTGACCGACCCGGGCGGCTTCTACAGCGGTCAGGACTTCTGGACCGTGCCGAACGACCCGACCAAGCCGGCCGCCTCGTCCGCGCAGCCGCCGTACTACCTCCAGGTGCAGATGCCGGGGCAGACCTCGCCGGCGTTCTCGCTGACCACGACGTTCGCGCCGAACAAGCGCCAGACCCTGGCCGCGTTCATGGCGGTGAACTCGGAGCCGGGCGCGGAGTACGGCACGCTGAAGGTGCTGCAGCTGCCGAGCAACACGACGATCCCCGGTCCGGTGCAGGCGCAGAACAACTTCGAGTCCGACCCCACGGTGTCCCAGCAGCTCTCGCTGCTGCGCCGCGGCGGCTCCGAGGTCGAGCTCGGCAACCTGCTCTCGCTGCCCGTCGCCGGCGGCGTGCTCTACGTCGAGCCGGTCTACATCCGCGCCGCGGGCCAGGACGGCTTCCCGCTGCTGCAGAAGGTGCTCGCGGGCTACGGCAACAAGGTCTCCTTCCGCGACACGCTGCCCGAGGCTCTCGCCGACGTCTTCGGCACCGGGTCGGGCACCGTCACCAACCCCGACGACAACGGGAACGGCAACAACCCGAACCCCGGCGGCAACCTCACCGCGCAGCAGCGGCTGACGTCGGCGCTCGCGCTGGCGCAGAAGGCCTACGACGACGGCCGTGCCGCGCTCGCCAAGGGCGACTTCACGGCGTACGGCGAGGCCCAGCTCCGTCTGGAGAAGGCGCTCACCGAGGCCGCCGCCGCGCAGAAGGAGCTCACCGGCGGCACCACCGCCGACCCGGGCACCTCACCGAGCCCGACCCCGTCGAGCTCGGCGTAGCCGGGGGAGCGCTCTGCCGTCGCGATTTGGCGGGGCACGGGATCGCACGTAGACTCCTCACACAGCGTCGGGGAGACCCGATCACCGCGGGGTGGAGCAGCTCGGTAGCTCGCTGGGCTCATAACCCAGAGGTCGCAGGTTCAAATCCTGCCCCCGCTACCAATAACCGCAGGTCAGGCAAGGTTTTCCCTCCTCCAATGAGGAGAGAAACGATGCAGAACTCGGCGCAAAGTCGGCGCGATCACCAGTCGTGCCGACTTTCTTCATTTCCCAGCAGGTGTGCACTCGACACCGCTCGACATCCCTCGGTTCGACTCGAACACCTGATGGGTATGAGCGAACTGGCACACCCCATTCCCGGCCTTGAGCCGGTGCTGACCACGTCGGAGTTGGCCGCCCACTTGGGCGTGCCAG
>JBGAJT010000203.1:0-6759 GCA_044224785.1 Candidatus Nanopelagicales bacterium
CTGGCCGGGCACCCGCCGCGCTAGGGGTGGTCAGGCGCCGCCGAGGTAGGCGGCCCAGGGTCCGAACATGTACACGAACGTGGCGGGCGCCCCGGTCACCTTCTTGTTCATCACGAGGATGTTGTTCGCGGCCACGAGCGGGATCCACACGAGCTGCTCGGTCAGGATCTTCTGCGCCTTGAGGACGTACTGCGCCCTGGCGGTCTCGTCCTTCTCACCCCGCGCCGACTCGAGCGCCGCGGTGACCTCGGGGTTGCTCCAACCGCTGAAGTTCTGCGACCCCCCGGGCAGCGCCAGCGTCTTGTAGAGGGCCGACGGGTCGGCGTAGTTGCCGTAGTTCTGCGTCTCGAACGCATCCACGGATCCGTACGCCTTGGGGTCGAGGAAGTAGTTGACGTAGTTGGCCGGGCTGACGTTCTGCAGCTCGGCCTTGAGACCCACGGCTTCGCACGCGGTCTTGAACGCCAGCGCGAGGGCGTTGATGGACGGGACACCGCTCGACGTCCCGATGGTGACCGTCTGCCCGACGACACCCGCCTCCTTGGCCAGCGCCTGCGCCTTCGCGAGGTCCTGCGCCATCACGGGCAGCGCGTCGTACCCGGTCTTGAAGGTGTCGCGCGCCGTGCCCCATGTGCCCTGCGCCTCGAGGGCGTTGGGCAGGTTCGCCGCTCCGTGGAACTCGGTGTTGATGATGCCCTTGCGGTCGAGGGCGAGCGACACCGCCTGCCGGACCCGGGGGTCGGCGAGCGGTCCCTTCGTCGCGCTGATGATCATGGCCGGCGCCACGTAGGGCGGGCCCTGGTAGACGCTCACGTTCGGATCGGCCTGGAGCTGGGCGAGGGTCGAGAGGTGGGTGACGTAGGAGCCGTCGATCGCGCCGGTCTTCAGGCCGGCCGTGAGCGTCGCGTCGTCGCCGACCGGGATGAGGGTGAGGCTGTCCAGCTTCGGCTTGGGCATCGACGTGTCCCAGTAGTCCGGGTTGGGCACCATCTTCAGGCCCTTCCCGATCTCCCACGAGTCGTACTTGAGCGGGCCGGAGCACATGATCCCGCCCGTGGGCGTCCCGTAGTCCTTGCCCTTCGCCTCCACGAACTTCTGCTCGACGACCGCACCCACGTTGGAGGACAGCTCGCCCAGGAGCCAGTAGTCGGGCTTGGACAGCGTGATCTTGAAGGTCTTGTCGCCGGTCACGTCGATGCTCTTGACCCGGTCGAACGTCGCGGTGAAGTAGCCGCCGACCTTGGGATCCGCCGCGCGACGCAGGCTGAAGACCGCGTCTGCCGCTGTGACCGGGTTGCCGTCCCAGAACTTCGCGTTCGCGTTGATCGTGAAGTCGAACTCGGTGTCGGACTGCGACGTCAGCGTCGCGAGGCCGTCACCGTAGGACATGTCGTTCCGCTGCCGGAGCACCGAGTCGCACATCGCGGCGAGCGCGGTGTTGTCCGGGAAGTTGTAGGTGTAGATGGGGTCGATGCTCACGACGTCGGTGTAGGACGACCAGACGACGTCACCGGCGTTCTTCGTGGGCGCGGGCGTGTCGATGGTGAAGGTCGTGCTCGCCGACGACGTCGCGTCGCCGGGACTGGGTGCGGGCGCACCGGTGCAGGCGGCCGTGAGGCCGACCACGGCTGCGATCGCGGCCAGATCGCGCGCCGCACGACGGCGCATCGGGAGTTGGAGCATCAGGTGTCCCTTTCTCATGGTCCTGCGGGTCTGAGGTCGCTCGGGGCGTACTTCGGTGGGACCGTGCGTCCGCACGGCGGCGTGGCGAGTTCCCTGCGGACGAGCTCGTTGCGCGGTATCGATGCCCTATCGATCGATCGGCACAAGGTACTGAGCGACCGCCGGTTGCGGAAGTGCGTCGACGCCAACGTGTTTCGGAACTGTTGCTCAGCTGGGATGGTGCCACCCTCGTGGAGCCCGCTTCACGCGTAGATGCCCGCGATCGATAGAACTTGGCCATCGGATCGATACGACAACGGCATCGTCGACGAGGCTCCGAGACCGCCGCGCGCGGGACGAGCTCATGACCGGGACGCCGCATCGATCGACGAACGACGCCGCATTGATGCCGAGATCGCTCTGGTTCGAGCGACACCGCCCTCGTAGTGTCGCGACATGCCTGGAGACTCGTTCCTGTTCGTGGGCGGCCGCGTCCGGACGATGGCCCGCCGTCAGCCGTGGGCGGACGCCGTCGTCGTGCGCGACGGGCGCATCGCCTACGTCGGCGATGTCGCCGGCGCCCGCGAGGAGGCGCCGAGGGACGCCGAGGTCGTCGATCTCCACGGGGGGATGCTGCTGCCCGGGTTCGTGGACGCCCACGACCATCTCGCGTGCATCGCGTCGATCATCAAGGTCGGCGTCGACATCCGCGGCATCCGCGACCCTGACGAGATGGCGCACGTGATCGGCGAGTACGCCCGCGCGAACCCGCAGCTCGAGGTGATCCGTGGCTACGGCTGGGTCGTACCGCACTTCCCGGGCTCCTCGCCCCGGCGCGAGCTGCTCGACCGGGCGGTTCCCGACCGACCGGCGTACATCACCAGCTACGACATCCACGACGGCTGGTTCAACACGGCCGCGATGCGCGCCGTCGGGCTGGATGCCCGGACACCGGATCCGGATCCGGGGTCGCAGTACTTCGTCCGGGATCCCGACGGCACACCGACGGGACATGCGGTCGAGGGCCTGGCGACCCGGATGATCCTGAAAGGCCTGGGTCAGCTCTCGCTCGAGGCGGTCCGCGAGGGCCAGCGCCTCTCGCTCGAACCTGCCGCGTCCTGGGGCATCACGACCTACTTCGAGGCGGGCATCAACATCGGGGGCAACGCGCTCGCCGAGCCGGTCTACCAGGACCTGGTCGAGCGCGACCGCCGTGGGGAGCTGGACGTCCGCATCGTGGGCTCGGTGTGGACCCGGGAGGCGAGCGACGACCCGCACGAGGTGGTGGCCACGCTGCAGGACTGGAACCGGCGGATCCGGAGCGACAACGTCTCGATCACCACGATCAAGATGTGGAGCGACGGGACGATGATGTCCGGCGGAGCACTGCTGCTGTCACCCCTGTGCGGTCACGACTCCGTCGGTCACATGACCTTCCCTCCCGAGGCGATCCTCGCCCAGCTCGAGGCGGCGCACGTCGCGGGCATCGACATGCACATCCACGTCGACGCCGATGGTTCGGTGCGGACCGTCCTGGACGCGATCGAGGCCGTGCAGCGATGGCACGGCCGCGGCGACCGGCGGCACACGATCTGCCACAACACCCTGGTCGATCCCGTCGACCTCCCACGATTCGCCGACCTGGGCGTCATCGCCAACGTCACCCCCCTGTGGGGCACCAACCACGACGGCATCCACATCGAGCTCTACAACGACCTGCTCGGCCCCGAGCGCGCCGGCCGCGTGTTCCCCTACGGCGACCTCATGCGGTCGGGTGCCGTGGTCACCTACGGAGCCGACTGCCCCGGGGTCGCCATCGACGAGATCGCGCCGTTGATCCAGCTCGAGGCGGCCGTGACCCGTCGGCGGCCCGGTCACCCCGACGAGGCAGCCTTCGTCCCCGAGCAGCGCGTGGGTCTCGATGCCGCACTCGCCGCCTCGACGATCAACGGGGCCTACCAGCTCCGGCTCGAGGACGAGATCGGCACGATCGAGGTCGGCAAGCGAGCCGACCTCGTCGCGCTGGGCGCCAACCTGTACGCCCTGCCCGACCACGAGATCCACCAGACACCGATCACGCTCACCATGCTCGGAGGCCGCGTCACCCACGACGCCCGCTGAGTGACAGGTCCGATGCCCTGAGCGGGTTGCGCCCATCGCCGGCGCGTGCGGCTCACCGCGGTCGCAGGAGCGGTCGTCGACTACGCCGGGTCGGGCACAGGCACCGGCGACGGATCCGGGCGGCAGGCGCGGAGGGCGTCGTACCAGAGGAACAGCAGGGGTACGACGGCCCAGGGGGCGCCGACGAGGGTGAGCGGCCAGGACACCTTCAGGGCGAGCAGGTGCGCGATGGGGTTCAGGTAGGTCAGCACGAACGCGGCCAGCAGGGCGAGGCGGATACGGCGCGACGGGTGGCGGTCGAGCAGCACGAGCACGGCCGGCACCGCGATGAGCAGGTCGTAGACGAGCAGGTGCGGCGACGCGACGACGGTCGTGAGCGCGGCGAGGGTCCAGACGTCGAGCCACCGCTCGCGCGGCGCGCGCCACGCGACCACGAGGAACGCGACCACGAGCGCTGCGCACAGCACCAGTCCCAGCGTCTGCGCGGCGTTCGCGAGCGACGGCGGGACGATGCTCACCAGCAGGGCGGAGGCGCTGAGCTGCTTCCAGGCCTGGCCGACGTTGATCTGCTCGTCGTAGCGCTGCGAGGTCAGCGTCGTGATCCAGGTGTGGATGCCGTCGACGCCGATGAGCGCCACCGACGCCGCTGCGGCGACCAGCGCCATCGCGACCCACACGGCGAACGCCGACCAGCGGCGTTGGATGAGGAACGTCGGCGGAGCGACCAGCACGAGCTGCGGCTTGATGAGGCCGGCCCCGAACACCAGGCCCGCCAAGGCGTCCCGTCCCGCGACCAGCAGTCGCAGCCCTGCCGCCCACACCAGCATCGAGATCGCGCTGTCCTGCCCGGCACCGATCACCTCGAGCACCGGCTGGCAGGCGAGGACGGCGAGCACCGTGACGGTCCAGTCCTGCGCGAGGCGCGGCACGAGCGGCTTGAGCAGTACGAGCGACGCCGCGATCGCGACCACCGACACGAGCGTCCAGAGGACGCCGGCGACCGGGAACGGCAGGGCGGCGAAGGGGACGTAGAGGATCGCGGTGAACGGCGGACCGACGAACCACGACACGTCGTCGCCGGGACCGATGATGGCGTGCTGCAGGTTGGCCTGGAAGTCGGCGTCGTAGAGGTGGTCGAGGTTGCCGTCGAGCAGCAGCCGTCCCGCGGTCCAGTGCGCCAGGAAGTCGGGGAACAGCGCGTTGCCGGTGAGCACGCGCAGCGAGTGCGCGAGCGCGACGTTGAGGATGCTCGCGATGACGCCGAGCGAGAGGAACGCGATCGAGTAGTTGCGCACCCGCTCGCGGTCGACGAGCGCGTCGAGCCGCGCAGCGACCTTCACGCGCACTCCCCTGGCTCGACCGACGCGAGCCAATGTAGCGACGCCGGTCACCGTTGATGTGTGCCCACGCCCGACCGGAGGCCAGCGTGGACACACATCGACGGTCAAGCGCCTTGGGCTACCAGGGTGCGGATGGTGCGGAGCGCGACCGAGAGGGTCGCGAGGTCGAACTCCTCGAGCGCGCCGATCTCGTCGAGGGTCGCCCGTGCTCGGGCGAGGCCCTCCGCCTGCTGCGACTCCCACGCCTCGATGCGCTCGAGCGGCTCGGAGATGCCGCGCGTCGTCTCCAGCACGCGGCGGGTCATGCCGGTGAGCGCGCTGTAGAGGTCGGAGCGCAGCGCCGCACGGGCCAGGGCGCTCCAGCGGTCGTCGCGCGGCAGGCCCGTGATGCGGGTGAGCATCCGGTCGACCTCATAGCGCTCGGAGAGCAGGAAGTAGAGCGCCGCGACGTCCTCGGCGTCGGCACCGGTCGCCTGGGCGACCTCGACGATGTCGAGCAGCCCGAACGCGTCGAGCAGCGCGCCGGACTCTCGGGCGAGGTCCTCGGGCGCACCGAGTGCGACGAGCTCGGCGGTGCGGGCCTCGAGGCGGCCCTGCTCGATGCCCACGAGCATGTCGGGCACCTGCGGCGCGAGCCGGGCGATCGTGTCGCGGAACCGCGCGACCTCGACCTCGACGTCGACCGTGCCACCGCGGGCGGTGAGCACCCAGCGGGTCGCGCGGTCGAGCAGACGGCGCGACTCGAGGAAGAGCATGCACTGCGCCGCGGTCGGCACCTGGTTGTCGAGCGCCTCGACCCGCGACCAGAACGACGGCAGGTCGAACACCTCGCGCGCCACGGTGTAGGCACGCGCGATCTCGACCGGACCGGCACCGGTCTCCTCCCCCGCGCGGAACGCGAAGGTGATGCCGCCCCGGTTGACCATGTCGTTGACGACGACGGTCGTGATGATCTGACGCCGCAGCGGGTGCGAGTCGAGGATCGCCTCGTAGCGCTCGGCGACCGGCTCCGGGAAGTAGCCGCGGATCACGCGGCCGAACCACGGCTCGTCGGCGATCGTCGTCTCGAGCAGGTCGTCGGTGAGCGTGATCTTCGAGTACGCCACGAGGACGGCGAACTCCGGCGACGACAGCCCGTCGCCCGCCGCGTAGAGCGCGTCGATCTCGGCGTCGGTGGGCAGGAACTCCAGCGCCCGGTCGAGGTCGCCGCGCGCCTCGAGCGAGGCGATGAAGCGCTGGTGCACCGTGAGCATCGAGTGGGCCTGCACGCGCGCGTTGCCGAGCAGCACGTTCTGCTCGTAGTTGTCGCGCAGCACCAGGTGGCCGACCTCGTCGGTCATCTGCGCCAGCAGCACGTTGCGCTGCTTGGGGGTGAGGTCGCCGTCGCGCACCACGCGGTCGAGCAGGATCTTGATGTTGACCTCGTGGTCGGAGGTGTCGACGCCGGCGGAGTTGTCGATGGCGTCGGTGTTGATGCGCACGCCGTTGCGTGAGGCCTCGATGCGGCCGAGCTGGGTGAAGCCGAGGTTGCCGCCCTCGCCCACCACCCGGCAGCGCAGCTGCCCGCCGTCGATGCGGATCGAGTCGTTGGCCTTGTCGCCCACCTCGACGTTGGTCTCGCGCGAGGACTTGACGT
>JBGAJT010000204.1:0-6734 GCA_044224785.1 Candidatus Nanopelagicales bacterium
GGTGCGGTGCGGTGCGGTGCGGTGCGGTGCGGTGCGGTGCGGTGCGGTGCGGTGCGGTGCGGTGCGGTGCGGTGCGGGGGGGGGGATCAGTCGTCCGAGCCGCCGTTGCCGCCGTCGTCGGAGCCGTGGCCACCGCCGTGGCTGCCGCCGTCGTCGGAGCCGTGGCCCCCACCGTTCTGGCCGCCGTTGTCGTCGTTGGCGTCGTGCGAGGGGCCGTCGTCGGAGCCGTGGCCGCCGCCGTTCTGGCCGCCCTTGTCGTCGTCGGCGTCGTCGTCGTCGGAGTCCTCGGAGTGCGAGGAGGAGGCCGACGGCGCGGGCGCCGGGGCCGTCGTGCTGACGGTGGGGGCGGGGACCTCGGTGGCGGTCGCGGACTCGCTGGCCTCGGCGCTCGGGTTGTCGTCGGAGGCCGACGCGCTCGGGTCGAGCGTGCTCGAGGAGGAGGGGAGGGTGAAGGGGTCGTCGCTCGAGGGGGAGGACGAGGCCACGTTGACGGTCGCGAAGGCGGCGGTGGCGCCCATGAACAGACCGGCGGCGGCGAGGGGGACGACGAGCGTGAGCTTCATGGTGGGGTTTCCCTAGGACTGCGGTGGCCCCGCTCCTGCAACGGTGCCGTGTACCCAGCAGACGGTTGCTCCGCCCCGGTCCCGTCCCACGCTCATCCAAGGAATGGTCAAGGAGATCGACGGATCGTCCAAGCCGCCCGGCGCTGCTCCGTCCGGGCTACCGCGGGTCGCCCGCGTACGGCGACGGCCGTGCTGCGGTCAGCGGGACGGTGGTCGGCGGGAGGGTGGTCAGCGGGACGGTGGTCAGCGGGACGGTGGTCAGCGGGACAGGGCGTCGGGGTCGTCGCCCACGGCGTCGACCAGCCGCTCCACCAGGGCGGCCCGGACCCGCTGGTAGGACGCCTCGTCGGGCAGCGAGCCGCTCTCATGGGCCAGGTCCAGCATGGCCAGCTCGTCGGCGAGCACGTCCGGGTCGTCGGCCCGGCGGGCTGCGGCGGGCGCTGCCTGCTTCGGGGCAGGCTTGGTCGGGACGGCCGGCTTCGAGGACGCCGGAGCGGCGGGCTTCACGGGCTTGGCGGCGGGCTTCGTCGGCTTGGTCTGCTTCGCGGGCGCCGGCGCCTTCCCCTTCGGCGCGGGCTTCGAGCTCGGACGTGCCGGCGCCGCGGCCGCGGCCCGGCCGGCGCTGCGGCGGCGCAGCAGCCAGACGACGACGCCGACGAGCGCCAGCCCGACCACGACGCGGCCGACCACCAGGGCCGTGCTCGAGCCGCCGCCGGCGCCGGCGAGGCTCACCGTGATCGTCGTCCCCGTCGGGAACGGGCCGCCCTTGAGGACCTGGTAGGTGATGCCGCGATCGGTCTGCGTGCCCGACGGCGCGAGCTGCGGCGAGGTGACCGAGGTGCCGGTGGGCACGAGCAGCGTGAAGGCCTGCGTGGTCGTGGTGACCGGGAAGGTCAGGGTGTCGGTCGCGGGGGCCTCGTAGCGCAGGGTCCCGGTGGACGTGCCCGGCGGCACCGGTCGCGTGTGGACCCACGTGGTCCCGGAGACGGCGTCGCAGCAGACCTCGAACGAGCCGAGGTAGGACAGCGAGGTCGCGCCGGTCACGACCGGCAGGGTCACCGCCGCCTTGCCGCCGTCGGGCGCGCCGTCGACCGGGGTCGAGCCGGTGTACGCCGTCTTCCCGGCGTTGCGCTCGCTCACGTCCTGCTGGACGGCGAGCGTCGAGCCCTCGACGTCGAGCCACACCAGCCACTCGGACCGGGTGAGGGCATTGGGGTCGGTGGTGACGTCGTAGGTCGCCAGGGTCGTCGTCAGCGTCTCCGCTGCCTTGACGGCCAGGGCGTCGGTCGAGAACTGGGTGCCGTCGCTCTGCGCCGTCACCGTGTAGCTCCACCGGTCGCCACCCGCGAGGCTGCCGAAGACGAACCGGCCCTTCGCGTCGGTCGTGGCGGCGAGGGTCAGCGGGTCGGCTCCGTCGGCGACGCCGTGCAGCGTCACCTTCGACCCGCCCACCGGCGTGCCGGGGTCCCCGTGCAGGAGCACGCCGCGGACCGTCGCGGTCCCCGAGGGTGCGGGGGAGGAGCTGCCCGCCGCAGCCGGTGCGGCCGACGTGCCGAGGCCGATCATGACGGCACCGGCGAGCGCCAGCAGGATCCTGGCGGCAGCGCCGGTGCCGGGTGCTCGCACGACTAGCCCTCCTCGACGCGCGTCCCGCAGGCGCGGCAGAACGCGTCGCCCCGCTCGACGGGTGCATCGCACCCGCCGCAGGAGTGTCGCACCATCGCGGCCTTGCGGGCGGCGATCGCGGCCTCGACGCTGGCCCGCACGTCGTCCGTGGACCGGGTCGTCGCGGCAGGTGCGGCGGTCGGGGCGGCGGCCGCGGTGGCGGTCGCAGCTGCGACGGGGGCGGCGAGGTTCTTCGGCGGCGTGACCACCGGAGGACGGCTCGTGGTCCGCGCCGAGGTGGAGGCGGTCGCCGGCACGAGGAACGGCTGCAGGATGAACCAGGCCATCACCACGAGGAGCAGGAGCGACAGGGCGAGGTAGCCGAACATCTCAGGCCTCCACGGTCTCGAGGTCGTGGTCGTGGGCGCCGTCGGTGGGCAGCGGCGGAGCGGTACGCCGCTTCGGCAGGGCGAACAGCACGCCGCCGAGGGCGAGCAGCAGGCCGCCGAGCCAGATCCACACCACGGTGGGGTTGTTGTAGACCGTCAGCGTCGCGACGTTCTTGCCGAGGTCGGCCTCGTCGAGGACGACGTACACGTCCTGGCGCCAGCCGGTGAGGATGCCGACGTTCGCGTGGGTCTGGCCGTCCTGGAAGGAGTCCATCCGCGTCTGCACACGGTCGACCGCGCGCCCGCCGCCATCGAGGACGTCGACCGTGGCGATGAAGGAGTTGCGGTCGGACTGCTGGTCGACCGACAGGCCGACGAGCCGGAGGTTCTGGCCGGCCGAGGTGCTGGCCTGGCCGACGTTCACCGTCACGCGGTTCTCCTGCTGGAGGCTGGCGTTGAGGGTGACGGCGGCGAGCAGCACGATCAGGCCGACGTGGCCGACGTACGGGCCGCTGGCGCGCAGCGCCGCGAGCAGCCGGCCGTCGCCGGTCTCGGTCCAGGCGGCGTTGACGCGCATCCAGAGCTTGCGGCCGACCGTCACCAGGGCGAGCACGGAGATCGCCATGACGAGCGCGACGCCCCAGGCCTGCCATCCGGTCATGGCCCACACCGCGACGAAGAGCGCCACGAACAGGCCGCCGCGGATCGCGAGGGTCTTGCGCCGGTCGCCGACCGTCTGGTCGGGGAGCAGCGGCGACACCGCGAAGATCGCGAGGACGGCGACGCCGAGCGGCGTGCAGACCAGCCGGAAGAACTCTGGCGTCACCGAGATCTCCTGGTCCTGCAGCACGCGCAGGAACAGCGGGAACATCGTGCCCCAGAGGACCGCGACGGTGATCGCGATGAGCAGGACGGCGAGCGCGCGCTGGCCGACCCAGCCGTGGCCGCGGCCGTCGGCGCGCGGGGCGCGCAGCATCGGGAGGCGCCAGACGATGAGGCCGCCGCTGACGAGCAGGATCGCGAAGATCGCGCCGCCCATGACCGGGCCGAGGCCGGACTCGCCGAACGCGTGCACCGAGGAGATCACGCCGGAGCGGGTCAGGAAGGTGCCGAACAGGCAGAGGATGAACGTCGTGACGACCATGACGAAGCCGAGCAGGCGCAGCCGGCCGGTCTTCCAGTGCACCAGGCCGGTGTGCAGCAGCGCGGTGCCGGTCAGCCACGGGAGCAGCGAGGCGTTCTCGACCGGGTCCCAGCCCCAGTAGCCGCCCCAGCCGAGCTCGACGTAGGCCCAGCGCGCGCCGAGCACGATGCCGGCGGTGAGGGCGATCCACGAGTACGCGTTCCACCGGGTCGCGACCTTGAGCCACGGGCCCTTGTCGGGACCGGCGACGAGCGCGGAGATGGTGAGAGCGAAGGGCACCGTGTAGAGGATGTAGCCGCCGTACAGCGCGAGCGGGTGGATGATCTGCAGCGGGTTCTGGAGCAGCGGGTTGAGGCCCTGACCGTCGGCGACCGCCGTCGGCAGCGTGGTGAAGGGGCTCTCGATCATCGTCACGAGCGCGGCGAACAGACCGGTGACGACGCTGAACGTCGTGACGGCGAACGGCGCGATGCCCCAGGACTTGCGGCGGTTCTGGATCACGATGATGACGGCGAGGACCGAGGAGATCCAGGTCCAGAGCAGCAGCGAGCCGCCCTGGCCGGCCCACATCGCGGCCATCTTGTAGGGCAGGTCGAGCGCACGGCTGGTGTACTCGGCGACGTACTCGAGGGAGAAGTCCGACGTCACGAGGGCGGCGAGGAGCGAGACCGCGGCGACCGTGGTCGCCAGGGCTGTCGCGAAGACGGCGCCCTCGGCGCTGCGGACGAAGTCGTCACGGTGGCGGTAAGCGCCCACCAGCGAGGCGACGACGCCCCACAGAGCCGACGCCAGCGCCAGTGCGATGGCGAACGTGCCGAGCTGTGCCATGACCGATCACGCGTCCTGGGAGTCCGTGTGCTCCACGAGCGCGGCCGAGAGGGCCTTGCGCTTGAGCATCAGGTGGATGGTGTAGCCGCCGTAGAGGACGACGGCCAGGCCGTAGCCGATGAACAGGTTCACGCTGTTGTTGATCATGACTCGATCTCCTCGAGCTCGTAGGCCATGCGGCTGACCTGCAGGCGCAGGCGGACGAGGTAGGCGTAGACCAGGGTGAAGGTGGCCAGGCCGACCATGAGGGCGAGCACCATGGCGCCCGGCATGTGCGGGCCGTCGCCGGTGATGATGACCTGCTGCGGGTGCAGCGTCCGCCACCAGTTGACCGACAGGTAGATGATCGGGACGTCGACGAAGGCGACGATGCCGATGACCGCGGAGAACCGGGCGCGGCGCGCGGGGTCGGGCACGTAGGCGCGGACCGCGTTGTAGGCCAGGTAGAGCAGCCACAGGACGAGGAACGACGTGAGCCGCGGCTCCCAGGTCCAGTAGACGCCCCAGATCGCGTGGCCCCACATCATCCCGGTGACCAGGACGACCGTGGTGCACAGCGTGCCGATCTGGGCGGAGGCTGCGGCCAGCGCGTCGGCGCGCATGTCGCGACGGGCGAGGTAGTAGATGCTCGCGCCGAACGTGACGCCGAAGGCCATGAAGCAGACCCACGCGGACGGGACGTGGATGTAGAAGATGCGCTGCATCGCACCCTGCATCTCGTCCTCGGGCGCGAAGACGAACGCGGCGTACGCGAAGACGAACAGCATGCCGACGGTGGCGATGCCGAGCTTGCTGGGGCGCTGCCCCGGCCGGTAGCCCTCGCCGGAGACGGTCGAGACCGCGACGTCCCGTCCCGCCGTGGTGAGCTTGCTGGTGATGCTCATTGGTCCTCCACTACGAACGAGAAGGTGGCGATCGCCGCGAGGCCCACGACGGCGTCGAAGCCGGCGAGGAGGGCGAACCACTGGAACATGTCCACGCTGCCGCCGGCGTCGCCGCCGAGCGCCCTGCGCGTGGTCTCGACCGCCGCGATCATCAGGGGGATCGCGACCGGCATCACGATGAGGGGCAGCAGCGACTCGCCGAGGCGGCTGCCGACCGCGATGCCGGAGAACAGGGTGGCGATCACGACGAGCCCGATCGTCGTCAGCAGGACGACGGCGATCAGCGCGGGCAGGTCGAGCGCGCTCTCCTTCGCCTCGCCGGTGGCGAGGACGAGGAACATGGGGACGACGAAGACCTCGATGGCCGCCATCATCGCGAGGCCCGAGACGAGCTTGCCGATGAAGATCGACTCGCGCGGGGCGGGCGAGAGGAGCAGCCCCTCCATCGCGCGGTCGTTGGACTCGCGCGTCATGGAGCGGCCGACGCCGAGGAGCACGGCGAACAGCAGGCTGATCCAGGGGATGCCGGTGGAGATCGCCTGGCCGTTGGAGCCGGGCATCGCCGTGAAGCTCGCCGTGACCAGGACCGTGACGGCGAACAGCGCCGCCGAGGTCAGCGCGTCGCGGCTGCGCATCTCGACGCGCAGGTCCTTGAGCGCGATCAGCCACGCGGCGTGCACGCGGGTCGGCGGCGTCACGAGCGACGGGCGGGTGAGCAGGCGGTCCACGGGCTCGTCGGCCGCCGGCTCGTCGACGAGGTAGGCCGCCGCGCTGCCGCCGGTGCTGGCGCCTGCGCCCACGAGCGCGTGCTCGACGGCGGTGACGGTCTCGAGCTCGGAGGCGGACACGATCGGCTCGTCGACGGCGATGCCGCCCTCGCCGATCACGACCAGGCGGGTGGCGCCCTCGGCCGCGCGTGCGGCCTCGTGCACCGTCATGACGATGGTGCAGCCGTCGGCGTGCAGCCGGCGCAGAAGCGCGACCAGGCGGCTCGAGGAGGCCTCGTCCAGCCCGGTGAACGGCTCGTCGAGGAAGAGGACCTCGGGGCCGTGCATGAGGGCGCGGGCCAGGGTCAGGCGCTGCTTGTTGCCGCGCGAGAGCACGGAGGCGGGGCGGTCGAGGATCTTGCGGAGGTCGAGCGCGTCGGCGAGCTCCTCGATGCGGGCCTCGGGGTCGGCCACGCCGAAGAGGCGGCCGTGGAAGAGCAGGTTCTGCCGGCCGGTCAGGTCGCCGTACAGCAGTCCGTCGTGCGAGACGAAGCCGATCATGCGGCGCAGGCCCGGGCCCGCCTTCTGCAGGTCGACGCCGGAGAGCGTGACCT
>JBGAJT010000205.1:0-6631 GCA_044224785.1 Candidatus Nanopelagicales bacterium
ATGGCGAGGACCCACACGGCCGCCGCGACGGTGGTGACGACAGCGAGGATGAGGAGGAGGCCCTGGCTGGTACCCAGGGCCACCGCCGCCTTGAGCGGCCCGCTGTGGGCCACGACGAAGGCGATCCCGGCGACCAGGAGGGCAGCGAAGAGCCCGAGGAGCACCTTGCCGAGCGCGCGTCGGGTCGTGGCGAGCAGGCCGGACCCCGGTGCCACCGTGCTGGCCAGCGTGTCGCGCGCCTGATGCAGCGAGTGCGTCGGCGCCGTCGCGGCCTGAGCGGTCCTGCACCGGCTCGCGCCCGACGGCACGCGCGCCGCCCGCGCGCTGCGCCGGCGGCTCCGGCCCGGCCCCCCGCCGTGGTCCGCGTCCTCACGCGCGTACGTCGTGCTCGCCACGACCGCGCAGCCCTCGAGCCCTGGAGCCACCATGACCCGCACGTCAGTACCCCCCGCCACCGCACCGCCGAGCACCACCGCCGCACCCGACGTCCTGCCCTCGGCGTACGCCGCCCGACCGCTCTCGGGGTGGGACCTGTCCCCGCTCGCCGTCCTCGCCGGCTCCGACGTCGACTCGACCGTCTCGTTCGCCGACCTGTCCCGACGGTTCGTCCTCGACCTCGTGTCCGCGCGCGTCGCCGCTGCGCGCGGGCTCGACCAGGCCGAGGCGTCGCTGCTCGTCCTGAGGGACTGCACGCGGTCGGCCTGCGCGCTGCTCTCGCCGTACGTCCTCGACGGCAGCGCCGTGCTCGCCGACGCCGAGCGGGCCGGGTTGCGCCTCGACACCGACCGGCTCCCCGACGCGGCGTGGTTCGGCACCCTTGCGCTGTGCGACGCCGAGCCGGCGCACGTGGGGGCGCACGTCGCCGGTCTGGTCGTGCCGGTCTCCGAGCGCGTCGCCGAGGCCTGCGGCCGCGCGCCCGCCGAGACGGCCGCCGTGGTCGCGGAGGTCCTCGCCGTCGAGGTCTCGCGGATGTCGGGGCAGTGCGAGCGCCTCGGTCTCGCGGGCGCCGACCACCACGACGTCCTCGGTGCCGCGCTGCGCGGTGCCCTGGAGGTGCTCGGGGAGGTCCCGCGGGACACCGGGCGCGGAGCGCGCGCCAGCTGACCGCCTCCCTCGGTCCGTGGTGCTCCCGCGGACCGGGGCGCGGGTGCCCCGCCCGCCTGCGCCAGGTCGGGAGGAGGCAGGACGACGGCGTCCGGGACCTGCCGGACCAGGTGGCTGTCGTCGGGGAAGCGGGTAGAATCCTTGAATGGTCAACGACGCTGCTGCCCCCGCCACCGAGGCCATCACGGCCGACTTCTGGTTCGACCCGATCTGCCCGTGGGCCTGGATCACGTCCCGCTGGATGCTCGAGGTCGAGCAGGTCCGGCCGGTCACCACCCGCTGGCACGTCATGTCGCTCGCCGTCCTCAACGAGGGCCGCGACCTCCCCGACGACTACCGCGAGCTGCTCGACAAGGCCTGGGGCCCGGTCCGCGTCGTCACGGCCGCGCGCCTGGCGCACGGCGACGACGTCGTCCTCCCGCTCTACACGGCGATGGGCAACCAGATCCACCCCGGCCAGGACAACGACTACGTCGGCGTGACCGGCAAGGCGCTCGCCGAGGTCGGCCTGCCGCACGCCCTCTCGCGCGCGGCCGAGACCGACGAGTACGACGAGGAGCTGCGCCGCTCGCACCACGAGGGCATGGACGCCGTCGGCATGGACGTCGGCACGCCGGTCATCCACGTCCCCGGCCACGACGGCCAGACGATCGCGTTCTTCGGCCCGGTCATCACGCCGATCCCGCGCGGCGAGGCGGCGGGCCGCCTCTGGGACGGCACCCTGCTCGTCGCCGGCACGCCCGGCTTCTACGAGATCAAGCGCACCCGCTCCGAAGGCCCCACCTTCGGCTGATCGCGGCCGATGTTGCTCGGGTAGTCGGGGTGTTCCGAGGGTCTTCACCCCGAGAACCCGAGCAGCACGCGAACGGACCGGTGGACGGGCGAGGGCGGGGGGCTGGCACGATCCTCCCCATGCGCGTACACCTCGGAAGCGATCACGCCGGGCTCGAGCTCAAGACGGCCCTCGTCGAGCACCTCCGCTCGCAGGGTCACGACGTCGTCGACCACGGCGCCCACGAGTACGACGCCCTCGACGACTACCCGCCGTTCTGCATCGCGGCGGCGCAGGCGGTCGTCGACGACCCGGGCACCCTCGGCGTCGTCATCGGCGGCTCCGGCAACGGCGAGCAGATCGCCGCGAACAAGGTGAAGGGCGTGCGCGCGGCGCTCGCGTGGTCGACCGAGACCGCCGAGCTCGCCCGGCTGCACAACGATGCGAACGTGGTGTCGGTGGGCGGCCGGATGCACGACCTCGACACGGCCAAGGGTCTGGTCGACACCTTCCTCGCGACGCCGTTCAGCGGCGACGAGCGCCACGTGCGCCGCATCGCGATGCTCGCGTCGTACGAGACGACCGGCGAGATCTAGGAGCGGCTCGACCGCGGGACCTGCACGGTCCGCTCGGCGCGGGCCAGGTGCTCGGGCCGCGGCCGCGACACGTCGCGCGCCCGGCGGGCTCCGTCGACGCCGATCCGCGACGGCCCGCGGTCGGCGAGGCGGTCGAGCGCACGGTCGTCCGACGTCCGCAGGTGCTCGTCGTCGGGTCGCCGGGCCATGCCCGACACGGTAGACCTGCGGGGGACGGCGGTGGACGACACGGGGACGACTGCGTTCGATCAGGGACGAGGAGGCGCCAGGTGCCCGAGGGCCACACGCTGCACCGGCTCGCGGGCACGCTGCAGCGCGCGTTCGGGGGAGACGCGGTCGCGGCGAGCAGCCCGCAGGGCCGCTTCGCCTCCGGCGCCGCGCTGCTCGACGGCGCGACGCTCGAGCGGGCCGAGGCCTGGGGCAAGCACCTCTTCCTCGACCTCGACGACCACGTGCTCCACGACGTACCGCGGCGACACGAGCCGCTGCGCGACCCAGGCGAGCCCGGTCAGCAGCCCCTCGACCCCGACGTCGCCGCGCGGCGTGTGGTGCACGTAGTCGGGTGCGAGGAGGTCGGGCAGCCGACGTCGACCGGCCTCGTCGGCCCAGCAGGACTCGACGATCTCGCGGACGACGTCGGCGTGGCCCATCGAGTCAGGCGGGTGCGACGACGGTGCCGGTGGCGGTGGTGACGACGATCGGGTCGACGAGGACGTCGGCGGCCGAGGCGGAGCGCTCCGGAGCGGCGCGGCAGACCACGCGCGCCTCGAACGACATGCCGCGCGAGCGGGTGCCGACGCGGGTGACCGTCGCGGTCGCCTCGAGGACGTCGCCGCCCATCACCGGCGCCTGGAACGCGACGGCGTCGTAGCCGGCGAACAGCCCCTCGTCCCCGTCGGTGCGGATCATGAGCTCGGTGGCGACGTCGCCGAACATGGCGAGCACGTAGGCGCCGTCGACGAGGTTGCCGCCGTAGTGCGCGTGCGAGTAGGGGACGTAGCGGCGGTGGGTGACCGACATGCCGAGGCGGTGGTCGTCGTTCACGAGGCCTTCTTCCGGGTCGAGGGGGCGGGGACGAGCGCGGAGACGAGGTAGGAGGCGACCTCGCCCGGCGTGGTGCCGCGGCCGAAGATGCGGTCGACGCCGAGCTCGCCGGTGGCCAGCTCGTCGAACCGCGGGCCGCCCACGACGAGGAGCGGCCGCTTGTAGGCGGGGAACGCCTCCCGGAACGCCGCGCTCATCTCCTTGGTGTTGTGCAGGTGCGCGTCGCGCTGGGTGACGACCTGCGAGACGAGGACGGCGTCGGCCTTGTGGGCGCGAGCCTGCTCGACGAGGTCGGGCACCGACACCTGGGCACCGAGGTTCACCACGGTGATCTCGGAGTAGTACTCGAGGCCCTTCTCGCCCGCGAAGCCCTTGATGTTGAGGATCGCGTCGATGCCGACGGTGTGGGCGTCGGTGCCGATGCAGGCGCCGACGACGACCAGCGGGCGGCGCAGGCCCTTCTTGATCGTCGTGTTCGCCTCCTTGGGCGACAGCAGCGGGTAGTCGCGCTCGACCACGGTGACGTCGCGGACGTCGACGAGGTGGTTCACCGAGCCGTAGACGACGAAGAAGGTGAAGTCGGGGCCCATCGCCTTGGCGTGGACGACCATCGCCGGGTCGATGCCCATCTTGTTCGCGAGCAGCTGCGCGGCGCCCTCGGCCCGCTTGTCGTGCGGCAGCGGCAGCGTGAACGACACCTGCACCATGCCGTCGCCCGTGGCATCGCCGTACGGGCGGACGATGTGCTTGCTCTGCTTGCCCGACGCGGTCACCGCGTGGCCCCTTCCTCGAGCAGGTCGGTCGCGGGGTTGAGATAGCCCGACTCCTTGCGCACCACGCCGTCGAGGCCGCGACCGGCGTCGGCGGGGCGCTTCATCAGGCCGAAGGTGCCGTCGGCGATCGCGTTGAGCAGCGTGTCGTCGACGATGTCGTCGAGCAGCTCGACCGCCTCGGACAGCACCTGGCGGGCGCGCTGGGCGATGAAGCCGTCGGGCGACGGGCGGAAGTCCTCGCGCAGGTTGCCGGCGGCGTTGAAGACGTAGCGCACGTTCTGCAGCGCGAGGTCGCGGTCGGACAGCCACGGGGTGACGACGGCCTCGGTCATCATGCCGACGAGCAGGATCCCCTGGCCGGTGAGCGCGCCCGCGAGGTTGAAGAAGCCGTCGAGCAGGTAGCCGCGGAACACGTCGCCGGTCATGTGCTTGGTCGGCGGCATCCACTTCAGCGGCGCCTCGGGGAACAGCGCCCGCGCGAGCATCGCGTGGGCGAGCTCGAGGCGGAACGAGTCGGGGATCTCCGGGTTGATCTCGAACGCGTGCCCGAGACCGAGCTGCCAGTCCTCGAGACCCGCCTCCTTGGCGAAGTACTCGTTGAGCAGCTGGCTCACCGTGACGGTGTTCGCGGCGTCGACGGCGTCGGCGGTGGTGAGGTAGTTGTCCTCGCCGGTGTTGATGACGATGCCGGCGCGCGCGTGGATCTGGCGGCTGAAGCGCTGGTCGACGAACGTGCGGATCGGGTTGATGTCGCGGAAGAGGATCCCGTACATCGAGTCGTTGAGCATCATGTCGAGACGCTCGAGACCGGCCAGCGACGCGATCTCCGGCATGCAGAGACCGCTCGCGTAGTTGGTGAGCCGGACGTAGCGGCCGAGCTCCTTGCTCGTCTCGTCCAGCGCCGCGCGCATGAGCCGGAAGTTGGCCTGCGTCGCGTAGGTGCCGGCGTAGCCCTCGCGGGTCGGGCCCTCGGGCACGTAGTCGAGGAGCGACTGCCCGGTGGAGCGGATGACGGCGATGACGTCGGCGCCCTCGCGCGCGGCGGCCTGCGCCTGCGGCATGTCCTCGTAGATGTCGCCGGTGGCGACGATGAGGTAGATCCATGGCGCCGGCGGGTCGCCGTACTTGCGGATCAGCTTGTCGCGCGCGGCGCGCTGCGCGTCGATGCGGCGGATGCCGGCCGCGACCGAGGCGCGGGCGGCCTTCGCAGCCCGGGCCGCGTCCTTGCCCTCGGGCAGGCGCAGCTGCACCGAGCCGGCGGCCGCCTTCTGCGCCACGGTCGTGAGGTCGTCGCCGGTGCGGATCATCGCGTCCCAGACGGGCAGGGAGACGCCGTGCTCGAGGCCGACGTCCTCGCGGACGACGTCGACGAGCCGGTTGACCCACGGGATGCCCTCGACGTCCGCACCCTCGAGCCCGGCGAGGCGCAGCACGGCGCGCTCGACCGACACGGTGGTGTGCTTCTTGGCGATCGACACGACCGGAGCGCCGGCTTTGCGCGCGAGGCTGCGCGCGCGACGGATCGTGGCCGGGTCGAGGTCGAGCATGGTGCGCGGATCCTGGCCGGGCGGCGAGTAGGTGCTCACAGGTGGCCTTCCGATGCGAGTCGCTCGGTGAACAGGGTGCGGATGCCGTCGTCGGTGCGCAGCAGCTCGAAGGCGAGGTCGGCGTGCCCCGGCGTGAAGCCGTTGCCGATGAGCATCGTGACATCGGCAGCGAGGCCCTCGGCACCGAGCGCCGCGGTGGCGAAGCTGGTCGCCATCGAGAAGAAGATGATCGTGCCGCCGTCGTCGCACGACAGGATCGCGCCGTGCTCGCAGCCGGGCACGTCGACGCACACGACCACGATGTCGGCGTTGACGCCGAGCGCGGCGCGGATCGCGTTCGACAGCGCGACCGGGTCGCGGGCGTCGGCGAGGGCGACCTCGTCGGCGATGCCGACGCGGGCGAGCAGGTCCGCCTCCCGCTGCACAGGGACGACGCCGACGGTGCGCGCAGCCTTGGCGCGTCGGGCAGCGGCGAGCGACAGGCTGCCGCTCTTGCCCGCGCCGCCGATCACGGCGACCGTCGGCGCGTGCCCGGCCTCGACGTAGCGGCGTACGACGCGCGAGGTGAGCGCGGGCGCGCCGCAGACGTCCATCACGGCCATGGCCAGCGGGCCGGGCAGGTCCTCAGGGACCTTGGCGACGATCGTGCGGTCGAAGAGGATCGCGTGGCCCTCGCACGGCACCTGCTCGGAGCGGCCGTCCCAGGCGGCCAGCCCGTCGGTGATGGCGAGCGGCGTCAGGGTGAGCGACACGAGAGTGGTGACGGGGTCGCCCACCTCGAGCTCGTGGTGGTGG
>JBGAJT010000206.1:0-6610 GCA_044224785.1 Candidatus Nanopelagicales bacterium
GCGCCTTGGGCGCCGGGTTTGTCGGGTTCCGGGGGGCCCCCGTTCTCTGCGCCCCACAACCTACTACGCCCGGCCCAATCCGGGCCGGCTCTTCGTAGGTGCGTGGAGGCGAAGAGACTCGAACTCTCAACCCCCGCCTTGCAAAGGCGGTGCTCTGCCAGTTGAGCTACGCCCCCGGGTCGCGGCCAGACCCCCAGGGGCTCGGCCGGTCGGGTGGACCGGGCGGTCGCGGGGACCGACCGGTCAGGTGATCAGCGCAGGTCGGGTGCCGAGGTGGCCTCGGTCCAGAGGTCCTGCTCCGCACGGCTCGCGGCGATCTGCTGGTAGACGAGGTAGCCGACGGCGGCGAGCGCGGCGACGATCAGCAGCTTCTTCACGTTCTGGAGCCTCCCCTGGCGGGTGGATCTTCGAGTGGGCCTAGATGGACTTGAACCATCGACCTCTTCCTTATCAGGGAAGCGCTCTAACCGAGCTGAGCTATAGGCCCGTTCGTCGTGCCGGAGCAGGCTACCTCAGCGTGGTCGGGGCGCCCAAACCCACCCGGCCCGCGGGCGGCGGGTGGCTCGCCGGTGCCCTCAGCTGTCCTCGGACAGCGTGACCTCGAGGCCGCCGGTGAGCCCGACGGACAGGTTGTAGAGGAACGCGAACAGCGTGGTCAGGGCCGACACGAGCACGATCTCGATGGCCGCGAGCACCAGCGCCACGCCCATCACCCGGCTGAAGCCAACGAGCGACAGGAAGTCGAAGGACGTGGTGGTGGAGCCGGCGACGTCGTCGATCGTGCGGCCGATCGCGTCGAAGACGCCGGTGACCGACAGCGTCCACCACAGCAGCGCGATGGCGACGAGGACGACGACGGCCAGCGAGACCGACAGCATGAACGCGGTCTTCATGACCGACCACGGGTCGAGCCGGGTGAGGAGCAGCCGCGCGCGGCGCGGCCCGACCGGGCGCACGGTGGCGGCCTGCGGACGCTGCTCGGCGGCCAGCGGCGGCAGGGTCGGGGTGATCGTGGTGGCCGAACCGACCGCAGCGCCGACCGTGGCCGCTGCGGGCCGCGCGGCCGCCGGTGCGGCGGTGGGTGCGGCGGGGGGTGCAGCGGCAGGCTTCGCGGGCTGGGCCACCGGCGCCTTCGCGGGAGCGGCGGTCGCGGGCTTCGCGCCGGACTGCTGCGCCGGCGGCTTCCCCTGCTTGGTCGCCGGCTTCGTGGTCGACGCGGTCTCGACCGTCGGCAACGGCCCGGTGGGCGCGTCGACGTCGCGCGCCACGACGTCCGGTCCCGGGGCGCCTGCCCCGGGTCGGGTCGTCGAGCCTGCCTTGTCCACGCGGTTCCCCTACTCCTGGTCCCCCGTCGCCGGGGGCCCGTCGGCCTCCGGCTCCTCCACGGTAACCGACGGGGCCTCGCCTGAGTCGGCGCCGGCGTCCGTCGGGGTGGTGGTGTCGCCGGTCTCGGCGTCGACCTCGAGCTCGTCGTCGAGGTCGTCCTCGTCGTCGCCCGCCTCGCCGCGCGCCACCGCCACGATCGCGTTGTCGTCGCCGACGTTCATGAGCGAGACGCCCATCGTGTCGCGACCGGTCGCGCGGATGTCGGCGACGCGGGTACGGATGACGACGCCGTCGGACGCGATCGCGTAGAGCTCGTCGTCCTCGAGCGCGACCAGCGCACCGACGAGCGACCCGCGCTCCTCGACCAGCTTCATCGCGCGGACGCCGAGGATGCCGCGCCCCTTCGTGCTCCAGTCGTCGACCGGCGTGCGCTTGGCGTAGCCGCCGTCGGTGACGGTGACGACGAACGCGCCCTCGCGCACCGTGTCCATCGCCAGCAGGTGGTCGCCGTCGCGGAACTTCATGCCGATGACGCCGGAGGTGTCGCGACCCATCGGGCGCAGCGTCTCGTCGTCGGCCTTGAACCGCGCCGACATGCCCTTGGCGCTGACGAGCAGGAGGTCGGCACCCTCGTCGACGAGCTGCGCGGAGATGAGCTCGTCGCCGTCGCGCAGGTTGATCGCGATGATGCCGCCGCTGCGCGGCGAGTCGAACGCCTCCAGCCTGGTCTTCTTCACCTGGCCGTCGCGGGTGGCGAGGACGAGGTAGGGCGCCGCGGCGTAGTCGCGGATGTCGAGCACCTGCGCGATCTGCTCGTCGGGCTGGAACGCGAGCAGGTTCGCGACGTGCTGGCCCTTCGCGTCGCGGCCGGAGTCGGGCAGCTCGTAGGCCTTCGCCCGGTAGACGCGGCCCTTGTTCGTGAAGAACAGCAGGTAGTGGTGGGTGGTGGTGACGAAGAAGTGCTCGACGACGTCGTCGCCGCGCAGCGCCGCACCGCGCACGCCCTTCCCGCCGCGGCGCTGCGCGCGGTAGAGGTTGGTGAGCGTGCGCTTGGCGTAGCCGCCGCGGGTGATCGTGACGACGACGTCGTCCTCGGCGATGAGGTCCTCGTCGGTGACCTCGCCGTCCCACGGGATCAGGACACTGCGACGCTCGTCGGCGTACTTCGCGGTGATCTCCGCGAGCTCCTCGCTCACGATCGTGCGCTGGCGCTGCTCGCTGCCGAGGATGTCGTTGTAGTCGGCGATCTTGGCCTGCAGGTCGTCGTACTCGTCGATGATCTTCTGCCGCTCGAGGGCGGCGAGGCGGCGCAGCTGCATGTCGAGGATCGCGGTGGCCTGCACCTCGTCGACGTCGAGCAGCGTCATCAGGCCGCTGCGGGCGTCGTCGACGGTGGCGCTCGCGCGGATGAGCGCGATCACCTCGTCGAGCGCGTCGAGCGCCTTGAGGTAGCCGAGCAGGATGTGCGCGCGCTCCTCGGCCTTGCGCAGCCGGTAGCGCGTGCGCCGGACGATGACCTCGATCTGGTGGGTGATCCAGTGACGCACGAACCCGTCGAGGGTGAGCGTGCGCGGGACGCCGTCGACCAGCGCGATCATGTTGCAGGAGAAGTTGTCCTGCAGCGCGGTGTGCTTGTAGAGGTTGTTGAGCACGACCTTCGCGACGGCGTCGCGCTTGAGCTCGATCACCAGACGCATGCCGGTGCGCGACGACGAGTCGTCGCGGACGTCGGAGATGCCGGCGATCTTGCCGTCGTTGGCGAGCTCCGCGATGCGCAGCAGCAGGTTGTCGGGGTTGACCTGGTAGGGCAGCTCGGTGACGACCAGCATCGTGCGGCCGCGGCTGTCCTCCTGCACCTCGACGACGGCGCGCATCATGACCGAGCCGCGGCCGGTGCGGTAGGCGTCCTCGATCCCCTTGCGGCCGACGATCAGCCCGCCGGTGGGGAAGTCGGGGCCCTTCACGCGCTCCAGGAACGCCTCGAGCATCTGCTCGCGCGACGCCTCGGGGTTCGCGAGCGCCCACTGCGCCGCCTCGGCCACCTCGCCGAGGTTGTGCGGCGGGATGTTGGTGGCCATGCCGACCGCGATGCCGGCGCTGCCGTTGACGAGCAGGTTCGGGAACCGGCTCGGCAGGATGACGGGCTCCTGCGTGCGGCCGTCGTAGTTGGGCGTGAAGTCGACGGTCTCCTCGTCGATGTCGCGCACCATCTCCATCGCCAGCGGCGCCATCCGCGCCTCGGTGTAGCGCATGGCGGCGGCGGGGTCGTTGCCGGGCGAGCCGAAGTTGCCCTGGCCCTGCACGAGCGGGTAGCGCAGCGCCCACGGCTGCGACAGGCGCACGAGGGTGTCGTAGATCGAGGAGTCGCCGTGGGGGTGGTAGTTGCCCATGACGTCGCCGACGATGCGCGCGCACTTGGAGAAGCCGCGGTCGGGGCGGTAGCCGCCGTCGAACATCGCGTAGAGCACGCGACGGTGCACGGGCTTGAGGCCGTCGCGCACGTCGGGCAGCGCGCGCGACACGATGACCGACATGGCGTAGTCCATGTAGGACCGCTGCATCTCGACCTGCAGGTCGACTGCCTCGATGCGCGGGTTGAAGTCGTCGGCCTCGGTGGAGGTGTCGATGTCGTCAGGCATGGGGTTCCTTCGCGGTACGACGGGGAGCGGGCGGCGGTCGCCGTACGGCTAGATGTCCAAGAAGCGGATGTCGCGGGCATTGCGCTGGATGAAGGCCCGGCGGCTCTCGACGTCCTCGCCCATGAGGACGCTGAACATCTCGTCGGCCTGGGCGGCGTCGTCGATCGTGACCCGCAGCAGCACGCGGCGGTCGGGGTCCATCGTGGTCTCCCACAGCTCCTCGGCGTTCATCTCGCCGAGGCCCTTGTAGCGCTGGACCGCCTCCTCCTTCGGGAGCTTCTTGCCCGACTCGAGGCCGGCAGCGATCACGGCGTCGCGCTCGCGGTCGGAGTAGGCGTAGCCCGGCTCCTCGCGCTGCCACTTGATCTTGTAGAGCGGCGGCTGCGAGAGGTAGACGTGGCCGCGCTCGACGAGCGGCTTCATGAAGCGGAAGAGCAGCGTGAGCAGCAGCGTGGTGATGTGCTGGCCGTCGACGTCGGCGTCGGCCATGAGCACGATCTTGTTGTAGCGCAGCTTCTCGATGTCGAAGTCGTCGTGGACGCCGGTGCCGAACGCGCTGATGAGCGCCTGCACCTCGTTGTTCTGCAGCACGCGGTCGATGCGCGCCTTCTCGACGTTGAGGATCTTGCCGCGGATCGGGAGGATCGCCTGGGTGCGCGGGTCGCGGCCGCTGCGCGCGGAGCCGCCGGCGGAGTCGCCCTCGACGATGAAGACCTCGCACTCGTCGGGGTTGGTCGACGAGCAGTCGATGAGCTTGCCCGGCAGTCCGGCGCCGCCCATGAGGCCCTTGCGGTTGCGGGCGAGGTCGCGCGCCTTGCGCGCGGCGATGCGGGCCGACGCCGCGGAGACCGACTTGCGCGCGATCTCCTTGCCCTCGGTCGGGTTCGCCTCGAACCACGCGCCGAGCTGGTCGTTGACCAGCTTCTGCACGAACGTCTTGGCCTCGGTGTTGCCGAGCTTGGCCTTGGTCTGGCCCTCGAACTGCGGCTCGCCGAGCTTCACCGACACGATCGCGACGAGGCCCTCGCGGATGTCCTCGCCGGAGAGGTTGGCGTCCTTCTCCTTGAGGATGTTCCACTCGCGCGCGAACTTGTTCACCAGCGAGGTGAGCGCGGAGCGGAAGCCCTCCTCGTGGGTGCCGCCCTCGATCGTGTTGATCGTGTTCGCGAAGGTGTAGACCGACTCGGAGTAGCCCGAGTTCCACTGCAGCGCGACCTCGGCGGAGATCAGCCGCTCGGTGTCCTCGTTCTCCACGTGGATCACGTGCTGGTGGGCCGGACCCTTGGTCGCGTTGAGGTGCTTCACGAAGTCGGCGATGCCGCCCTCGTAGTGGTAGCTGATGTCGCGGACCGGCGCCTCGTCGGGCGCCTCGTCGTCGTCGCTGACGACGGGCGTGCGCTCGTCGACGAGCCGCAGGGTGAGGCCCTTGTTGAGGAACGCCATCTCCTGGAAGCGGCGGGCCAGGGTGGTGAAGTCGTAGACCGTGGTCTCGAAGATCCCGCCGTCGGCCCAGAAGGTGACGGTCGTGCCGGTCTCGTCGGTGGCCTCGCCCTTGCGGAGCGGACCGGTCGGGACGCCGTAGGCGAAGTCCATCCGGTGCACGAAGCCGTCGCGCTTGACCTCGACCTCGACGCGCGTGGAGAGCGCGTTCACGACCGAGACGCCGACGCCGTGCAGGCCGCCGGACACGGCGTAGCCGCCGCCGCCGAACTTGCCGCCGGCGTGCAGGACGGTGAGCACGACCTCGACGGCCGGCTTGCCCTCGACCGGGTGCATGTCGACCGGGATGCCGCGGCCGTTGTCGACGACGCGGACGCCGCCGTCGGCCAGCAGCGTGACGACGATGGTGTCGCAGTAGCCGGCCAGCGCCTCGTCGACGGAGTTGTCGACCACCTCGTAGACCAGGTGGTGCAGGCCGCGCTCGCCGGTGGAGCCGATGTACATGCCGGGGCGCTTGCGGACGGCGTCGAGGCCCTCGAGGACGGTGATGTTGCTCGCGTCGTAGGACACGGGTGGCTGATCCTCTCGCCGGTGCGCTGGCCGGGGCGGGCGCGGGTGCACCTGCTCGGTCCGGCCGTCCGGGGCCGCCGCCGACCCGCGCAGGCGCAGGGTGCAGGGGCTCCGGAGAACTGGGCCTCAGTCTACCGTCACGGGCCCACAGAACCGCTCGCGCCACCCCTCTGGACAGGGGATATGTCGGCCGGGTCCCAGCGCCTGTGGACGGCCCTCAATCCCGACCTCGCGCGCGGACCCCCGGCTCGAACCCGCGGCGCCGCGGCGGGAGGTCCCGGAGCAGTGTCCCACCCCGTGCCCGAGCGCGCCGGGTGCGCGGGGTTCAGCCGTAGGTGTCGCGGGGACCCCGGCCCGGGGCCGAGAGCCGGCCGTGCCGCCAGCTCGGTGCGGCCGGACCCAGGACGGTGATGTCGGCGACCGTTCCCGCTCCCAGCTCCTCGTCGATGCGGGTGCGCAGCGCGGGGAGCATGTACTGCAGGGTCGTGGCCCAGGCGGTCGAGTCGGCGCGGAGCACGAGCAGGAGCCCGCGGCCGTCGGGGGCCTGCTCGAAGGTCTCGGGCCGCACGTGCTCGGCGACGTCGGCCCCGACGATCTCGGGCCAGCGGCCGGTGAGCCCGCCGACCGCTGCCGAC
>JBGAJT010000207.1:0-6560 GCA_044224785.1 Candidatus Nanopelagicales bacterium
TCGCGCCGCTCGCGATGCAGCAGCGGACGTTCTCGTTCACCGGCTGGCGCCTCGCGGTCCTCATCTCCGGTCTCATCGCGGTCGTGTCGCTGGTGCGCATCATCACCGGCGCCCAGCAGATCGACTCCGCCGGCACCATCGCCGCGGCCATCGGCTTCGCGATCCCGATCGGCATGGCCGGTCTCGGCGGTCTGTGGTCCGAGCGGTCCGGCGTGGTCAACATCGGCCTCGAGGGCATGATGATCCTCGGCACCTGGGGCGCCGGCTGGGCCGGCACCACGTGGGGACCGTGGTGGGGCCTGCTCGCCGGCACCGTCCTCGGCGGCGTGGGCGCCGTGATCCACGCGATCGCGACCGTCACCTTCGGCGTCGACCAGATCGTGTCCGGCGTCGCCATCAACCTGCTCGGCCTCGGCGCCACGCAGTACCTCTCCACCCTGGTCTGGCCCAACCAGCCGACGCAGTCGCCCACCATCCCGGCGATCCCGACCTTCACGCTGCCGGGGTTCAGCGACGCCATGAAGAGCATCGCCGACAAGGGGTGGTTCTTCGTCTCCGACTGCGCCAGCGTGCTGCGGGCGATCACCTACGACGTGCCCTACACGACCTTCATCGCGGTGCTCCTGCTCCCGATCACGTTCTTCGTGCTGTGGCGCACGTCCTTCGGCCTCCGCACCCGGTCCTGCGGCGAGGCGCCGCACGCGGCGGAGTCCCTCGGCGTCAACGTCTACTACCACAAGTACTTCGCCGTGATCGTGTCCGGATTCCTGGCCGGCTTCGGCGGCGCGGTGCTCGCGACGGTGCTCTCGGGCATCTACCGCGAGGGGCAGACCCAGGGACTGGGCTTCATCGGCCTGGCCGCCATGATCTTCGGCAACTGGCGGGTCGGCGGGCTCGCCGCGGGCGCGCTGCTGTTCGGCTACACGCAGGCGATCCAGCTGCGCAGCGGCGAGGCGGTCCACGCCCTGCTGCTCGTGGTGGTCGTGCTCCTCGTGCTCATGGCCGTGCTGTTCTTCTACCAGCGCAAGACCAGGTCCGGCGTGATCGCACTGATCTTCGGCGGGCTGGTGTTCGCCTGGTACGCGACCACGGAGACGTTGCCCGACCAGGTCGCCTACGTGACGCCGTACGTCGCGACGCTTCTCGTGCTGTCGCTGGCGTCCCAGCGGTTGCGCATGCCGGCGGCCGACGGACGTCCCTACATCAAGGGACAGGACCATTGACGTCCCCTGAGATCGACTGGGACGCCCTGCACGACGCCGCGGTCGCGGTCATGGCGCACGCCTACGCGCCGTACAGCCGCTTCAAGGTCGGCGTGGCGGGGCTGGTCGACGACGGCCGCGTCGTCGTCGGCTGCAACGTCGAGAACGCCGGCTACGGCGTCGCGCTGTGCGCCGAGTGCGGCATGGTCTCGTCGCTCCACGCGACCGGCGGCGGCCGGCTCGTCGCGGTCTCCTGCGTCGACTCCGAGGGCGGCGCGCTCATGCCGTGCGGCCGCTGCCGCCAGCTGCTGTGGGAGAACGGCGGTGCGGCCTGCCAGGTCATGTCGCCGGACGGACCGATGCCGATGACGGCGGTGCTGCCCCTCGCGTTCGGCCCCGAGGACATCGAACGGATCACCGGAGGCGACCGTGGTTGAGCCCTTCTCCGCCGTCGAGGTGATCGTCGCCAAGCGCGACCACCACGTGCTGACCGACGCCCAGATCGACTGGGTCGTCGACGCCTATACGCGAGGCGTCGTCGCCGACGAGCAGATGTCGGCGCTCGCGATGGCCATCGTGCTCAACGGCATGACGCGCCACGAGATCTCCCGCTGGACCTCGGCGATGATCGCCAGCGGCGAGCGGATGGACTTCTCCGGGCTGCACCGGCCCACCGTCGACAAGCACTCCACCGGCGGCGTCGGCGACAAGATCACGCTGCCGCTCGCGCCGCTCGTCGCGGCCTGCGGTGCCGCGGTGCCGCAGCTCTCGGGCCGCGGCCTCGGGCACACCGGTGGCACGCTCGACAAGCTCGAGTCGATCCCCGGCTGGCGCGCGTCGCTGTCCAACGACGAGATGCTCGCGCAGCTGGGCGACGTCGGCGCGGTCGTCTGCGCGGCCGGTGACGGCCTCGCCCCGGCCGACAAGAAGCTCTACGCGCTGCGCGACGTCACCGGCACGGTCGAGGCGATCCCGCTCATCGCCTCGAGCATCATGAGCAAGAAGATCGCCGAGGGTGCCAGCGCTCTCGTGCTCGACGTGAAGACCGGCTCGGGCGCGTTCATGAAGGACCCCGAGCTCGCGCGCGAGCTCGCCCGCACGATGGTCGAGCTCGGCAACGACGCCGGGGTCCACACGACCGCGCTCATCACCGCGATGGACGTCCCCCTCGGGCGCACGGCCGGCAACGCGATCGAGGTCGCGGAGTCGGTCGAGGTGCTCGCCGGTGGTGGGCCGTCCGACGTCCGGGAGCTCACCGTCGTCCTCGCCCGCGCGATGCTCGACGCGGTCGGCCTCGACCGCATCGACCCGGCCGACGCGCTCGACGACGGCCGCGCGATGGACGCCTGGAAGGCCATGATCCGCGCCCAGGGTGGCGACCCCGACGCCCCGCTGCCGCAGGCCAAGGAGCACCACGTCGTGCACGCCGTGCGCGACGGCGTCGTCGCCCGGCTCGACGCCTACGGGGTCGGCATGGCGGCGTGGCGGCTCGGCGCCGGGCGCGCGCGCAAGGAGGACCCGGTGCAACCGGGCGCCGGCGTGCGCTGGCACGTGAGCCAGGGCGAGCACGTCCGCGCGGGCCAGACCCTCGCGACGCTCTACACCGACACCCCCGAGCTCTTCCCGGCCGCGCTGGCCGACCTCGCGACGGCGATCGTCGTGGGCGACCCCGGCGACGCGGTCGAGGCGCTGCCCCTCGTCGTCGACCGGATCGGACGCTGACCGATGCCCCAGCTCATCTCCTCCGCCACCCGCATCCCCGTGCCCGGCGGGAAGACGATCGACGAGTACGTCGGCTCCGTGAACACCTCGCACGACCACGTCTCGATCGCGCACATGGTGGCGCCCGCGGGCTGGACCGAGCCGGCGCAGGCGCCGGAGTTCGAGGAGCACACGCTGGTGCTGCGCGGCACGCTGCTCGTCGACCACGACGGCGGCCGGCTCGAGGTCGGTGCCGGTCAGGCGATCATCACGTTCCCGGGCGAGCAGGTGCGCTACTCGACCGGCGACGACGGCGCGGAGTATGTCGCCGTCTGCCTGCCGGCGTTCCGCCCCGACCGGGCGCACCGCGTCGAGGACTGACGTGCCGGTGATGCTGCGGCCGATGACGGCCGAGGAGTACGCGGCGTACTACGACTACTCGATCCGCGGCTTCGCCGAGCAGATGGTCGAGCTGGGCGGGCAGCAGGACGCCGAGGCCGCCTGGGCGGAGTCCGAGCGGCAGATGCTCATGCTGATGCCCGACGGGCTCGGGACCGAGGGGCAGCACCTGCTGGTGGCCGAGTCCGAGGGCGAGCGCGTCGGCATGGTGTGGGTGGGTGCGCGGCAGGACCGGGCCGACCTGTGGTGGGTCTGGGACCTCGAGATCGACGAGGGGTTCCGCGGTCGAGGCCACGGACGTGCGGCGATGCTGGCGGCCGAGGCCTACGTCAAGGAGCGCGGCGTCGACCGGCTCGGGCTCAACGTGTTCGGCGGGAACGCCGCGGCGATCCGGCTCTACGACGATCTCGGGTACGGCGTCGACGCCCAGCAGATGTCGAAGCGGATCTAGCCGGCGTTCCGGTCAGGAGCGCTTGAAGGGGTCCGTCCGCGGCATCGAGTTGAGCTCGGCACGGGGGCAGTTCGCGAGGGTGAGGCCGACGACCGCGCAGGGCGTCGCCAGTGGTTCCCGGTCGTGCGCTCGGTGGGTCAGGAGCGCTTGAAGGGGTCCGTCCGCGGCATCGAGTTGAGCTCGGCACGGGGGCAGTTCGCGAGGGTGAGACCCGCGAAGCGCAGGGCGTCGTCGCACAGCGCCTCGACCGACCAGCCCATGTCACCGCCGGCCGGCGTGATCGTCACGCGGTAGATGGTGACCTCGTGGCGCGCCGGGGTGTCGTACATGACCGCGACGCTGCCCATCAGCCGGGCGTCGCCGCGCGTGCCGCCGATGCCGTTCCACGGGCGGTCGTAGCGCTGCCAGACCGAGGCGGACGCGTTCCAGATGCCGCCGGTGGACACGTCGTCGCCGCGCAGGGCGGTGAGGACCTGCGTGGCTGCGCGCGCCTCGAGGACGGCGGCCGGACGGATGACCTCGACCCGGTCCTGCTGCTGGGTGTGCATCGGCTCCACCTCATGGTCTTCGGCAGGGAACGCCCCGGGTTGAGCCATCGGGGTGACGGATCCTCACGATGGGACGACGGGACCGGCCGTCCCGCGACGACCGCCCGGGCCGTCGGACCCTCGGTGCCCGGAGTCCGGGGCGCCTGCACCGGCCATCGGCGTACCGGGGTGGATACGGTGGCGGTATGAGCGTCGAGACCGGACCGATCCACCCCGTCACCACCCCGCGAGACCCGTCGGCCGGCAGCGGGGCGGTGCTCTCGGAGGACGTCGTGCGCCGCGCTCCCAAGGCGCTCCTGCACGACCACCTCGACGGCGGCCTGCGGCCCGCGACGATCGTCGACCTGGCCGCCCAGACCGGCTACGACAAGCTCCCCACGACGGACCCCGAGGCGCTGGCGGCCTGGTTCGTGGAGGCGGCAGACTCGGGCTCGCTGGTGCGCTACCTCGAGACGTTCGCGCACACTGTCGGCGTCATGCAGACGCCGGACGCGATCGCGCGGGTCGCGTCGGAGTGCGCGCAGGACCTCGCCGCCGACGGTGTCGTCTACGCCGAGGTGCGCTTCGCCCCCGAGCTGCACGTCGAGCAAGGGCTCTCGCTCGACGAGGTGGTCGACGCCGTCCTCACGGGGTTCCGCGACGGCGAGGCGGCTGCCGCTGCTGCCGGCCACCAGATCCGCGTGCGCGCGCTGCTCACCGCGATGCGCACGGCCGCCCGGTCGCGCGAGATCGCCGAGCTCGTGGTGCGCTACCGCGACCGCGGCGTCGTCGGCTTCGACATCGCCGGGGCCGAGGCGGGTTTCCCGCCCTCGCGGCACCAGGACGCGTTCGACTACCTGCGCGGCGAGTCCTGCCACATCACGATCCATGCAGGCGAGGCGTTCGGGCTGCCGTCGATCCACGAGGCGGTCGCGTTCTGCGGGTGCGAGCGGCTCGGGCACGGCGTACGCATCGTCGACGACATCTCGGTCGGCCCCGACGGCACCGCGCACCTCGGCCGGCTGGCGCAGTACGTGCGCGACCTGCGGATCCCGCTGGAGCTGTGCCCGTCGTCGAACGTGCAGACCGGCGCCGCGGCGTCGATCGCCGAGCACCCGATCGGGCTGCTGTCGCGGCTGCGGTTCCGGGTGACGGTCAACACCGACAACCGGCTGATGAGCGGGACGTCGATGACCCGCGAGATGCTCCTGCTCTCCGAGGCGTTCGGCTGGGGTCTGGACGAGATGCGCTGGGTGACCGTGAACGCGCTGAAGTCCGCCTTCATCCCCTTCGACGAGCGCCTCGCTCTCATCGAGCAGGTCGTCAAGCCGAAGTACGCCGCCCTCGCCGCCGAACGCCTCTAACCCCTCCCGCCCCACCCCCTCGGTCTCACTCGGCTAAGTGTCAAGCAGGGGCCCTCTGGTTAGCAGTTAGCCGAGTGAGATCGGTGTGGATGGCGAGTGCGGGCGGACTCTCTCTGTCGCCAGCCTGAGCGGATGCCCGTTCATCGCCGAAGTGTCGAACGCGTCGACCAGCTTGTCGGACAGCTGGGACCCGGTCCTTGGACGTTGGCGCAGGTGCGCGACGCGGGCTGGACGACCGCGCACGTCCGCCAGGCGGTGGCGGAGGGGCGATTGGTGCGGCCTCGTCGAGGAGTCCTCGCTCTGCCCGGTGTGCGCCAGGATTGGCCGGCCGTCGCTGCCTCGCTCCTGCGGCGGCGGGCCGAGGTTGTCCTGACCCGGTACGCCGGTGCGGTCGTGAGCCACGAGACGGCCGCGGCGCTGCACGGACTGTGGCTGCCACGAGCGGAGAACGGAGACGTCCACCTCATCTCGCCGAGACCACCGGATCGGTCCGAGACCGGGGTCCGCGTCCACGGCTCCCGCTTGCCGCGGCGGCACGTCGTGGATCTCGATGGGCTGCCGGCCACCTCGGTGGCGCGGTCGGCCGTCGACGTCGCGCGCGGGCGATCGATCGAGGACGCCGTGGTGGTGCTCGACAGCGCAGCGCGGGCGCTTGCCATCACGGCGGGGGTCGAGCTGCGCCAGCTCCTCGAGCACCGCGGCGTCGGTGCTGTAGCCCGTCTTCGTCTTCTTGGTCGCCTCGAGCCCGCGCTCCTCGAACAGGAACTTCTGCAGCTGGAGCGGCGAGTCCGGGTTCAACGGGTGACCGGCCTCGGCCTCGATCTCGGCGCGCAGCTTGTCGATCTCGGCGCCGATCGCCTTGCCCTGGGCCGCCAGCACCTTGATTTCGACCGCGACCCCGCGCTCCTCGAGCGTC
>JBGAJT010000208.1:0-6519 GCA_044224785.1 Candidatus Nanopelagicales bacterium
CGGTGTGAACGAAGCGCGCTACCACTGCGCCAAACGCCCGTGCGAGCCGGGACTCTACCAAAACGTGATCAGCCCTCCGAATCGCCCCGGAACTCCGGCGGCGTGGTCGCACGTCGTGCTGTGTGCGCCGGTTCACATGCGGACGACGCGTGCGGGAGCCCTCCACGGGGAACCACATCGGCACCACAGAGACTCGCCCCGGAGGGGACCATGCCGTTCGTCAGCGCCGACCTCGACCTCACCCTGGTGATGGACGACGACCGCACCCTGCGGGTGCCGTCGACCCTGGTGTACGCGGTGGACAACCCCTACGCCGTCACCGCCCTGTTCCGCACCGCCGACGGCGACGTGACCTGGGTCTTCGGTCGCGACCTCCTCGACGACGGGCTCATCGAGCCCGCGGGCGAGGGCGACGTGACCGTCTGGCCGACCGTCGTCGACAACCGCCCGGTCGTGTGCCTCGCGCTCGCCAGCCCTGCGGGCAGCGCACTCCTGCAGCTCGACGCCGGCGCCCTGCGCGTCTTCCTCGACGAGTCCTACGAGCTGGTCGAGATGGGCCACGAGGGCGAGCACCTCGACATCGACGCCGCGCTCGCCGAGCTCCTCGGCGACGCCCCCACCCGCTGACGCATCGCCGCTCGCGTCAGAGACGCGAGCGGGCGGCCCAGAGGTCGGGGAACACCGGGCGGAAGAGGGTCGAGGCGAGGTACGCCGCACCGCTGGACCGGCCGGTGCCGAGCTTCGCGCCGATCGTGCGCTCGACCATCTTCACGTGGCGGTAGCGCCACTCCTGCAGCCCCTCGTCGACGTCGAGCAGCCGCTCCGCGACGAGCATCGCTGCGTCGTCGCTGCGGTAGACCGACACGATCACGTCGACCATCGCCTCCGACGACGGCACCGGCTCACGCGGGTCGGCGTCGCGCACCGCGACAGGAACCTCGTGGCCACGGGCGACGAGCATCCCGACGTACGACGACCACACCGACGGACGCGCTGCAGCCGCCGCCACGCGGACCCACGCCGGGTCCTCCGCCATCCCCGGCGGCACGAGACGGTCGTCGCGGCGACCGAGCACCGCCTCGAGCTCGCGGAACTGCGCGGACTGGAAGCCGCTCGCCGACTCCAGCCGCGACCGGAACGACGAGAACTCCACCGGCGTCATCGTCTCGAGCACGTCCACCTGCGCCACGAGCGTCTTGAGGATGGTGCGCACCCGGCCGAGCAGCCCGAGCACGGCGTACGGCTCACCCGCGGCCAGCGCGCCCTGGACGCCCCCGGTGCCCGGCAGTCGCGCGTCGCCGCGGAGCTCGTGCAGCAGCTGCTGGAACCACAGCTCGTAGACCTGGTGGATGGTGATGAAGAGCAGCTCGTCGTGCTCCGCGATCCGGCCGTCCTCGCCCGTCCGAGGGTGCTGCAGCAACAACAGCTCCGGCACGCGCAGGTAGGTCGCGTACGTGACGGCGGGATGGGTCTCGGTCATCCCCGGATCGTGCCAGCCCGCGACCGGCGATGGGACGCTGGCAGGATGCCGGGCATGAGCATCACTGCCCACGAGGTCGACGCGCCCGAGCCCCGGCGCACGTCCGACGGAGCCGTCCTCCTCGAGTGGTGGGCCGACCTCGCCTGCCCGGACTGCACCGCGGCGCTCGACGTCCTCGAGGCGCTGCAGGAGCGCTACGACGACCGCCTCGAGATCCGGCTGCGGCACCTGCCGCTGACGATGCACGTGTGGGCCGTCGCCGCCGCGCAGTGCGCCGTCGAGGCCGCCGAGCAGGGACGCGGCGACGAGTACGCCGTCGCCGCCCTCCGACTGATCGAAGACGTCGAGGGCCCCGCCGACTACGTCGAGCTCGCCGACTCGCTCGGGCTCGACGCCGACGCGGTGGCCGAGGCGCTCTTCGACGGCCGTCACTCGTCAGCCGTGCACGCCGACGCTCAGGCCGCGCGCGCCCTCGGTGCCGCCGGCACTCCGACGTTCGTCGTCGACGGCCTGCTGGTCGACGCCAACGAGACCCTCGAGGGCGCCCTGGACCTGCTGACGGAGCGGATCGACCGCGCCCTCGACTGACGTCTCGCCGTCCGTGCGTGATGACGCCGCCGTGGAAGGTGGCGTCATCACCCATCGACGGCGTTCGTGCGTCAGGTCGTGGGTGCGGGCTCGTCCGTCGGCTCCGAGGCGGGGTGGCGGGCGGCGTACCAGACGGCCAGCGGGCCGGCGGACAGGCCGTGCGCGACCACCGACATCGCCACGGTGACGGCGACGACCTCGAGGACGAAGTCGCCGTCGGCGCCGCCGATCTCCTCCGCCGCGAGCAGCGCGAAGATGATCGACGCGAGCCCGCGCGGGCCGAGCCAGCCCGCGAGCAGCACGGTGTCCCACGGCAGCCGCAGGCCGACGGCCGCGATCGCGACCGGCAGCATCCGCAGCACCGTCAGCGAGAGCACGGCGTAGAGGAGCACGTGCGGCAGCCGCGCCAGGTCGATGCGCGAGAGGACCGCCGCGCCGAACACGAACCACACGGCCAGCGCCATCAGCTGCGCGGTGCGGGTGGTGAAGCCCAAGAGGGCATCGCGGTCGAGCGGCACGTACCGGTGCTCGCGCGCCGTGTGCCGGCCCGCGTCGTTGGCGGCACCGAACGCCACCCCGCTGACGAACGCCGCCACGAAGCCGTTCCCGCCCATCGCCACGACCGACACGTACGTGCCGAGAGCCACCGCGAGCGGGAGCACCGGGACCAGGAGCCTGTCGGCGAGCCCGCGCGCCGCAGCGACGCGGGTGAGGAAGCCGGTGCCCGCGCCGATGTCGATGCCCGCGACGACGCCGATCGCGATCTCGACCAGCGCCGACGACACCGGGTGCGCGTGGCCGCGGTCGACGTCGGCGATCGCGGCCGCGATGCAGAAGGCGACGACCGGCGTCGCGAGACCGTCGTTGAGGCCGCTCTCGACGTTGATGACCTGCCGGAAGGTCAGCGGGATCCGCTCGTTGTCGATGATCGCGAGGCCCAGGGCCGCGTCGGTCGGTGCGAGCGCCGCCGCGATCACCGCGGCGATCCACGGGTTGAGCCCGGAGAAGACGACCATCGCCACGAGAGCCCCGAGGACGAACGTGAGCGGGAAGCCGATCCCCAGCAGCCGCAACGGGTACTGCCACTCGCGCTGGAACCAGCGCGCCGCGATCGACGACGCGTCGACGAAGAGCACCACGGCGAGCGTGGCCTCGATGAGGACGCGCACCCACTCGGAGCTGAGCTCGGCACCGGTGTCGGCGACCGACCAGGCCGCGATCAGCCCGGCGGCCGTGAGCACCATCGCGGCCGTGACGCTCCAGCGCTCCAGCCGGCCCGAGAGCAGGACCCAGACCAGCAGCGCGACGAGGAAGATCAGCAGCCCGGTCACGGGTCGACCTCGGACCTCGCTGCCTTGTCGAACGCGGCGCTCAGGGCCGCGGTCACGGGGCCTGCGGCGAGCTCGCGGTCGTCGATGCGGGTCACGGGGTGCACGTCGCGCGTCGACGAGGTGATGAACACCTCGTCGGCCGAGGCGAGGACGTCGTAGGGCAGGTGCACCTGGTCCATCGGCGCGACGTCGCGGCCCCACTCCAGGACGAGCTCGCGGGTGACGCCGGCCAGGCAGCCGGTGTCGAGCGACGGCGTGAGCACCGCCCCGTCGACGACCACGAACACGTTGCTGCCGGTGCACTCGCTGAGCCGGCCCTGGGTGTCGGCGAGCACCGCCTCCGACGCCCCCCGCCGCTTCGCCTCGGCGAGGGCGATGGCGTTCTCGGCGTACGACGTCGTCTTGAGGCCCGCGATCGCCGAGCGCTCGTTGCGGGTCCACGGCACGGTGGCCAGCGAGGTCGTGGGCGGCCAGGGCGCGGCAGCGGCGAGGGTGACGACGAGCGTCGCGGTGGCGTCGCCGCGGTCGCTGCCGAACGGTCCGGCACCGGACGTCACCGTGATCCGCAGGCGCGAGAAGTCGGTGGCAACACCGGATCCGGCGACCACCGCCCCGACCGCCTCGCGCACCTGCTCGGTCGGCGGCCCGTCGATCCCGAGGCCGTCGAGGGACCGCTGCAGCCGCGCCAGGTGGCGGGTGAGGGCGAACGGCACGCCGTCGCGCACCAGGATCGTCTCGAAGACGCCGTCGCCCACGGTGAAGCCGTGGTCGAGCACGGACACGCGCGCGTCGTCGACGTCGACCAGCCGGTCGTCGACCCAGTACCTCGTCACGGCGTCAGCCTTCCAGACCCGTCGTCGAGCGCGACGCCACGGTCAGCAACCGGTCGGCCTTGAGGAGCGTCTCGTCCCACTCGCGCGCGGCGTCGCTCCCCCACGTGATGCCCGCACCCGTCCCGAAGCGCACCAGGCCCTCGCGGACCCAGAAGGTGCGGATGGCGACGGCGAGCTCGGCCGTGCGCGCACCGGCGTCGACCCAGCCGACCGCGCCGCAGTAGGGACCGCGCGGCGCGCGCTCGACCTCGTCGATGATCCGCAGCGCGCTGGACTTGGGAGCGCCCGTCACCGATCCCGGCGGGAAGGTGGCTCCGACGAGGTCGGTCCAGCCGACGCCCGGCGCCAGCTCGCCCCGGACCGTCGAGACGAGGTGCACGAGCCCGGGATGCTCCTCGACCGCGAGCAGGCTCGGCACGGTGACGCTGCCGGTGCGGCACACGACGCCGAGGTCGTTGCGCACCAGGTCGACGATCATCACGTTCTCGGCGGAATCCTTCGGCGTGAGGTCGTCGACCGTCCGCCCGGTGCCCTTGATCGGGCCCGACTCGACCACGTCGCCGGTGCGCCGCAGGAACAGCTCGGGCGACGCCGTGGCGACCGCGACGCCGCCGTCGGGCACCCCCGGGTGCGATCCGTGCGGGAGCCGCACGAATCCGGCGTACGGCGCGGGGTTCCCCTGCGCGATGAGCCGCGCGAGGCCGGCAACGTCGGCCGCCGCCTCGTCGGGCACGGGCGCGGTGAGGACCCGGCAGACGTTCGCCTGGTAGACGTCGCCGGCGGCGATCCGGGCGCGCACGTGCTCGACGCCGTCGACGTACTCCTGCTCCGACATCGAGCTGGTCCAGGCGTTGCGCGACGGTCCGGTCCAGCGGCCGGTCGGCGCCGGGGTCGGGCGGACGTCGGCGAAGCGCGCGAGGACCGGCTCGCCGTCGTAGGGCAGGACGACCGCCCACCAGCCGTCGGCGTCGAGCGCCGTGAGGTCGGCGGTGACGTCGACCAGCCCGGTGGCGAGCATGCCGCCGAGGTGCGCGCAGGGCCCGGTCACGCCGCACATGATGGCCGACGCCGCGAGGAGCGTCCCGCTTTGGAGTGTTCCGGGCCGATGGGTTATGGTTTCGAACCGCAGCGAGGGCTCGGCCCGCGCCTGCATCGCGGACGTAGCGCAGTTGGTAGCGCATCACCTTGCCAAGGTGAGGGTCGCGGGTTCGAATCCCGTCGTCCGCTCGGAAGGCCTCCGCTCCACCCCGGTGGACGGAGGTCGCTCGGTGGAGTGGCCGAGAGGCGAGGCAACGGCCTGCAAAGCCGTGTACACGGGTTCAAATCCCGTCTCCACCTCGGTCGCTCCGAGGAGCATCCGGCACGGGCGATTGGCGCAGGGGCTAGCGCGCTTCCTTGACACGGAAGAGGTCACAGGTTCGATTCCTGTATCGCCCACCATCGACGGCCCCCCCTACGGCGGGGGCCTTCGTCGTCCCAGGGCCCGGACGGGCCATCCCCGGGAGGCGGATCGCGCCAGGCCCGGCCTGGTCCTGGTGCGCCCGCGGCCCGCGGCGTACACCTGCGCCTCAGGAGGTGCGCCATGTACGGGACGGTCATGATCGGGGCCCTGAAGGTGCCCGTCGAGCAGGTGGAGGCGGTCGTGGCCGCCTGGGAGAAGGACACGGGGGCGCGCACCGAGGGCTACCTCGACCAGTCCGTGCTCGCCGGCGACGACGGCAGCACGGTGGTCGCCTGCATCCGGTTCCGCGACCGCGAGAGCTATGCGCGCCTGGCCGACGACCCCGAGCAGGACGCGTGGTGGAGCGGCTCGATGGCGCCCCTGTTCGACGGCGACGTCGCCTGGGTCGACGGGACCTGGCGGTCCTGAGCGACGAGTGGGTCGGACGGCGAACCTACGCTAACGTAGGCGTTGCTTCGTGACCGCCGACCCCGCCAGGAGCTGCCATGACCGACACCCGTCGGCCGACCATCATCCAGGGCGGCATGGGTGTCGCGGTCTCCTCCTGGAAGCTCGCCAACAAGGTCGCCCGCGCCGGCGAGCTCGGCGTCGTCTCCGGGACGGGCCTCGACATCGTGGTGGCCCGCCGCCTGCAGGACGGCGACCCGGGGGAGCCTCGCCGACGCGTCTTGTTCCAAGACGATCGCGACGCGGCCGAGCTCGTGCGGGGCCAGCGACGCCTTGAGCTCTTTCTCTAGTTGCGAGAGCTGGACCTCCGCTTCGAGCTCGCCCGTGGATTCACCGGCTCGCGCGTGGAGCTGGTCGAGGATGCTCCGGCAGCGGTCC
>JBGAJT010000209.1:0-6510 GCA_044224785.1 Candidatus Nanopelagicales bacterium
GACGGTGACCGTCGCCGAGCTCGGTCGTTGTCGTAGCACGGCGCCGGGACGCCGACCTCGCCGGGCCGGCGTCGCACCTGCAGGCTCGGCGGTTCAGGCGAGCGACGCCGCGATCGCGCGGATGTCGTCCTCGGTCGTGCGCGGGTTCACGATGCAGAGCGAGGCGCGCACCCGGGCGGGCTACGACCCGCTCCCGGGCATCGACGTGCTGTGGGGCGGTCGCGACCTCGTCCACGTCAACGCGCTGGCGACCCTCGACGGGCCGGTGCCCGACGGCGGGGTCGCCGTGCACCACGGGGCTCCCGTGCTCTCCGCGGAGAGCCGGGCGACGCCGGTCGACCTGCCGTGGCACGCCGACGACCCCGTGCCGCTCGTGCTCCTCAGCTTCAGCACCGTGCCCGAGCAGCGCGACACCGAGGCTCTGCAGACCGCTCTCGACGCCCTCGCTCCGCTGGACGTGCACGTGGTCGCCACGACCGGTCAGGTGGTCGGGGTCGACGAGCTGACCGTTCCGCCGAACGCCCACGTGGTCCCGTTCGCAGACCACGAGCAGCTGCTGCGGCGTGCATCCCTCGTGGTCGGGCACGGCGGCCATGGCACGACCATGCGCACCCTGCGCGCCGGCGTCCCGATGGTGACGATGCCGGCGACAGGGGCCGACCAGGCGGGCATGGCGGCCCTCGTCACCGCGGTGGGCGTGGGGATCGGCGTCGACCGCGGGTCGGACGCGCTCGCGATCCGCGCGGCAGCGGCGGATGTCCTGGGCGACCGGGCCTTCCGCGCTCGCGCCGGAGAGGTGGCCGAGCTGTTCGTGGGGCTGGACGGTGCCGCGCTGGGCGCCGACGCGGTGGAGTCGGTGCTCGCCTGACGCCGCCGGTCAGTGGAACGGGCGGCGGCGGTCGATCGCGAGCGACGCGCGGCCGGCGAGGCGCCAGGTGCGCGCGACGAGGTCGCGGTCCTCGGGGATGACGAGGTTGCCCATCACGCGGAAGGCGACCGACATGATCGCGTGGCTGCGCATGCCGATCGGGCCCGACATCGCGAGCAGCCGCTCGTGGGTGATGAGCAGGCCGAGGCGGCGGGCGATGGAGAAGGCGTCGCCGTACTCGGCGTAGAGCTCCGCGGCCCACGACGCCGTGAGGTCGGCGTTCGGGCCGTGCGAGACGAGGTGCTCGGCCGCGAGGCGACCGGTCTCGAGCGCGTAGTCGATGCCCTCGCCGTTGAGCGGGTTGATGCACGCCGCGGCGTCGCCGATGAGCATCCAGTTCGGGCCGGAGACGCCGCTGACACCGCCGCCCATCGGCAGCGGTGCCGAGCCGTAGCCGCTGAGGTCGCCGAGCTGCCACTCGTCGCGGCGCTGGCGGGCGTACTCCTCGGTGAGCTTCTTGAGGTTGATGTTCGCGGGGCGCTTCTTGGTCGCCAGCGTGCCGGCGCCGATGTTCACCAGGCCGCCGCCGAGCGGGAAGACCCAGCCGTAGCCGCCCATCATGCGGCCGCTCTCGTCGCGCAGCTCGAGGTGCGAGGTGATCCACGGGTCGTCGGCGTTCGGGCTCGTCGCGTAGGCGCGCGAGGCGACGCCGTAGACCGTCTCCTGGTGCCACTGACGCCCGAGGATCCGGCCGAGGTGCGACTTGCCGCCGTCGGCGACGATCACGTGCTGCGGCTCGACGACGACCGTGCGTTCGGCGTCGCGCAGCGCGTTGTCGAGGACGGTGCGCGCGATCGCGGATCCGTGCTTGGGCAGGTGCGGGCCGTTCCACGGCAGCACGAGCGACTGGCCGAAGCCGTAGCCGCGCAGGCCGTTGTTGACCGGGCCGCCCTGCAGGACGTGGTCGAGCTTGAGGTTCTGCAGCTCCGCGACCGCGCGCGGGGTGAGGCCGTCGCCGCAGGCCTTGTCGCGCGGGAACACCGCGCCGTCGGCCAGCAGAACGTCGCGACCCAGGCGCGCGAGGTGGGTGGCCGCCGAGGCTCCGCCGGGCCCCGCGCCGACGACGAGGACGTCCGTGCGGACGCGGTCGTGCGCGGCGGTGGTGCTCACGGTGGTCCCTCTCGGGGCTCGGCAGGGTGCAGGTGCCCCACGATTGTCCCTGACTCCGGGCTGTGCCGCTGCCCGGGTGGGCGGTCCGCGAAGCGTGGTCGCTCGGGCTTGTGCGCGGTGTCACACGACCTGGCGCGCGGCCGCGGACCGGTCAGGCGCCGCCGAGCCAGTCGGCGATCCCGGCGCGGAGCCGTGCCTTCGTGGCCTCCGGCGCGCGCGACGACTCCACCGACTCGAGCGCCAGGCGGGCCAGACCGGCGTCGTCGAGACCGTGGACGTCGCGCGCGATCCGGTACTGCGCAGCCAGGCGCGAGCCGAACAGGAGCGGGTCGTCGGCACCGAGGGCGATCGGGACCCCGGCGTCCATGAGGGCGAGCAGCGGTACGTCGGCAGCGGTGTCCGCGATGCCGAGCGCGACGTTGCTCGACGGGCACACCTCGGCGGCGACCCGGCCCTCGGCCAGCAGCGCGAGGGCGGCCGGGTCGTCGGCCGCGCGCACGCCGTGACCCACGCGGTCCGCGCCCAGGGTCGACACTGCCGCGTGCACCGACTCGGGCCCCGCGAGCTCGCCGGCGTGCGGGAGCGCGGCGAGGCCGGCGCGGCGGGCGATGCGGAACGCCTGCTCGAACTCCTCCGCCCGTCCTGACCGCTCGTCGTTCGACAGCCCGAAGCCGACCACGGGCACCAGCCCGCGACCGGCGGCCGCGCGGTTCGCGGGATGGCCGTCGGCGTACTGCGCGGCGAGGCGTGCGAGCGTCGAGGCCTGCAACGGATGGCGCGTGCGGTTGGCGGCGATGATCAGCCCGACGCCGACGCCGGTGCGCTCGCTGGCGGTCGCGGCCGCGTCGAGCAGCACGTCGACCACCTCGTGCAGCCCGCCGAAGGTCGCGACGTAGCCGCTGGGATCGATCTGCAGCTCGACCCAGCCCGACCCCTCGGCTGCCTCGTCCTCGCAGAGCTCGAGCAGCATCCGCTGCACGACCTCCGCCGAGGCGACCTGCATGCGCGCGATGTCGTAGAGGTGCTGGAAGCGGAACCAGGAGCGCGCATCGGCGTCGATGTCGAGGTGCAGCGGCGACGGGTCGAGCAGCCGCTCGGGAAGCCGGAACCCGCGCGCGGCCGCGAGGTCGAGCAGCGTCGCGTGGCGCAGGCTGCCGGTGAGGTGCAGGTGCAGGTGCGCCTTGGGCAGCCGCGACACGCAGCCCTGCCCGGGCAGCGGGTTGCAGACCTCGTCGTCGCGGAGGTCCGGGCAGACGCAGCGGCGCGCTGCGGCGTCGTCGGGGTCCTCCATGACGACATGGTGCCCTCGCCACGCGTCGCGCGCTGCTGCCGGGTCCGGGGCCGCGCGCCGAGACGGCGTACGCCGGTCAGCGGGAGTCGTGCGTGATGCGGCCGCCGAGCATCGTCAGCGACACCGGGCACTGGTGGATCTCGTCGTCGGGCAGGGCGAACAGGTTCTCGCCGAGCGCCACGAGGTCGGCCCGCTTGCCGACCTCGATGGTCCCGATCTCGTCCTCGAGGCGCAGCTGGTAGGCCGCGTTCACCGTGTACGCGCGCAGCGCGTCGTCGAGGGACACCCGCTGCTCGGGGACGAACGCCCGGTCGACCGGGTCGCCGGGGCGTCGCCGCGTGACGGCCGCCTGGATCTGGATCAGCGGCGCGATCTCCTCGATGCGCACGCCGGGGATGTCGGCGCCGTAGGTCACGGTCGCGCCGGAGCGCACGAGGTCCCCGTACGTGTAGGCGCGGCTGCGTGCGCGCGCCGGGCCGAGCAGCTCGTCGTACAGATCGATGTGCACGCCGTCGTAGTCGGTGCCCCACAGCGGCGTCACGTTCGCGATGACGCCGAGCTCGGCGAAGCGGGGGAGGTCCTGCGGGTGCAGGAAGGACACGTGGCAGATCGTGTGGCGACGGTCGCCGCGCCCGTGCTTGCGCTGCACCTTCTCGATGACGTCGAGGACCGTGCGCGTCGAGCCGTCGGCGTCGACGTGGATGTGCATGTCCCACCCGCCGACGTGCGCCGCCTCGAGCTGGGCCTCGATCGCCTCGGGCGAGAAGGTCATGCTGCCCAGCGAGTCGTGGCCGCAGAACGGCTCGAGCAGCAGGGCACCGCCGGACTGCGCCGTGCCGTCGCTCCACATCTTCAGCGTGCCGATCGAGACGTGGTCGCTGCGGATCCGTGCGTTCCAGTCGGCGAGCGTCGCGATCACCTCGTGCGGGTCGTCGCTGGCCTCACGGGTCCAGACCGTCCCGCACACCCGGATCGGCAGCTCGCCGCGCCGGTCGCGCTCGACGAGGTCGAGGTAGGCGCCCTCGCTCGCGGCGTTGGGCCCCAGGATGATCCCGGCCTCGAAGGCGCTGGTGATGCCCCACGACGGTGCGGGGTCGAGGGTCAGCCGCTGCGCCTCGCGCAGGCCGTCGAGCGAGACCTCGCCGAGGCCGGCGAGCAGGACGAGCGTTGCGAGGCCCTCGACCGCGTGGCCGGTCGGCGTGCCGTCGGCGTCGCGCACGAAGAACTGCGAGCCGGGATCAGGATCGGGGAATCCGGCGTCGAGTCCGACCGCCTGCATCGCCGCGGTGTTGAACCAGCCGTCGTGCGCGTCGTAGCTCGACAGGTAGACGGGCCGCCCCGGGACGAACTCGTCGAGCAGCTCGCGCCGCGGGCCGCCCGGCCCGAACATCGGCACGGTGAACCCGTGGCCGCGGACCACGGCGGCACCGGGGTGGGCGAGCGCCCAGTCGCCGACGCGTCGCGCGGCGTCTCGCGGATCGGTGACGCCGCTGAGGTCGACGCCGATCTTCAGCATCGCGCCGGTGCCGCACAGGTGGTCGTGGGCATCGATGAAGCCGGGGAGCAGGACGCCGCCGCGCAGGTCGACGACCTCGGCCCCCGCACCCACCAGATCGCGCGCACCTGCCTCGTCGCCGACGTAGGCGATCAGGCCGTCGCGGACGACGACCGCCTCGGCCCAGGGCGCGCGCGGAACCATCGTGCGGATCCGCCCACCGACGAACACGGTGCTGGTGCTCACGGGCTCCCCCAGGTGCTCTCGTCGTCGAGCCGTCACCGTAGCCGATCGATCGATAGTTCATCTGGCGCTTGCGCGGAGCCTGACTCAGGTCGGCAGCGGCACGCGGAGGGAGAGGGTGCCGCGCAGGTCGAGGACCGCACGGGTCGTCGTGCGCAGGAAGCGCAGCACGGCGTCCTGGCAGCCGGGGCAGCGCGCGACGTAGCCGTCGCCCACGACGTAGACGTGCAGGTCGGCGACGCGGTCCTCGCGGCCGCACCCGGAGCAGGTCGTGGCGGCCGCCGTGATGTCGACGGCGAACACCTCCGACAGCGGTCCCGCCAGCAGGTTGCCGTCGGTGTGCGCGTCGTCCGTCGTCATCCTCGTCCTCCTCCATACCTCTCGGTCCTGATCGAACGCTCGTCGTGCCCGAGCGTGATGAGCATCGTCGCCACGGACTCGACGAACCCGGTGGGGCCGCACACGTACACCGTCGGCTGCGTGCTCGGCGCGGTGCCGAGGTCGGTGAGCCGCAACCGCCCGGGCGGGCGTTCCGCACCCGGCGGCGCCTCACGGGTGAACACGACGTCGACGCGCGCCTCGGTCGCGAGGTCCTCGAGCTCGTCGGCGTACAGCAGCTCGTCGGGGGAGCGCACGGAGCAGACGAGGTGGAACGGCGCCGTGCTGCCGGAGGAGCGCCTCGTGCGCAGCATCGACATGAGCGGTACGACGCCGGACCCGCCGCCGACGAGCAGCACGGGCCCGGGATCCCGCGGGTCCCAGGCGAACCAGCCGCCCACCGGTCCGCGGAGCTCGAGCCGGTCGCCCACGGCGACGACGTCGACCAGGTAGGGCGACACCTCCCCGTCGACGGCCCGCTGCACGGTGATCTCGACGCGCGTCCCGAGCGGTGCCGAGGCGAGGGAGTAGGACCGCTGCGCCCGGTAGCCGTCCTCGGCGGTGAGGCGCACGTCGACGTGCTGGCCGGGGAGGTGGCCGGCCCACCCGGGCACGTCGAGCACGAGGGTGCGCGCGGACGACGTCTCCCACCGCGCGTCGACCACCTCCGCGAGGGTCCAGGCCAGGCGACGCATCAGTCGCCCGAGTAGCGCTGCTCGCGCCAGGGGTCGCCGTACTCGTGGTAGCCGAGCGTCTCCCAGAACCCCGGCTCGTCCTGCAGCATCAGCTCGATGCCGCGGACCCACTTCGCCGACTTCCAGAAGTAGAGGTGCGGCACGAGCAGGCGGGCTGGTCCGCCGTGCTCGGGCGCGAGCTCCTCGCCGTCGTACCCGAAGACGATCCACGCCTGGCCGTCGAGCAGGGCGGCGAGCGGATCTGGGCGTATCTCACCGACTGACCCGCGCCGGCGGACTTCAATCACGACAAATGGAAGCAAGACAAGGAGCGACGGCGATCTCCTGTTATTCGAAAAGCGCGGCCACGTCGGTTATCTGACGCTGAACC